>JBBQAK010000150.1:0-8678 GCA_038316215.1 Gemmatimonadales bacterium
CCTGATCCAAATTCGATCGGCTGCATCTGCTCGGCACTGTTCGTCATCGGCGGACGCGTGATCGGCACACCCGCGGCCGGCGTCAGCATCGGTGGCATCATCGAACTCACCGGGCTCGGTGCACCGGCCGTCGCGCCGCCAGCCAGCAGGTCCGTCTGCACACCCTGCTTCTCCCGCCACCACTGTTCCAACGCGATCCCCACAGCGTCGGGCAGCGACAGCACCTTGTTCGGTCCGAGGCCCACCGCGCGGTCGCTCGAGATACCGCGCAGCTGACGATGAATCTCCTGCAGCGAAATTCCGCTCCGCAGCGCCAACGATATCAATCGTCCAATCGCTTCGGCATCGGCCATCGCCGATCCGCCGGCCTTGCCCAAATTCAGGAACACCTCGAACGGCTGTCCCTTCTCGTCTTCGGTGATGTTCACGAACATCACACCCAACGGCGTTTCCTTGCGGATGGTCGTACCACGCATCACTTCCGGGCGCGAGCGCTTGCCGCGACGGCTCGCGTTCTCCGCTTCCGCACTGAACAGCGCCTTCTTGGTGCGATCGAGTTCGTTCTGCAACTCGGCCATCGTGCCCTGCAACTCGCCCAGTTCACGCTTGAGCGCGACCGCTGCATCAGGCGCGGCCTTGTCACTCTTCGGCGCTTCCGGGGCGCCGGCCGCCTTGGCATCGTCACGCTTGGCCGCTGCATCCTGCGTGGCGCCGGTGCTGAGCACCTGGTTGTCACGCGACCCATCGCGGTACACCGTCACGCCCTTGCACTTCATGTCGTACGCCATCTCGTAGATCGCGCGCACGTCGTCCTGCGTGGCCGCGTATCCGAAGTTGGTGGTCTTCGAGATCGCCGAGTCGCAATGCTGCTGGAACGCCGCCTGCATTTGGATGTGAAACACCGGCGCGATGTTGTTCGCCGTGTTGAACACCGCCTGCCACTTGACCGGCACATCAGCGTGCTTCACGGTGCCCGTCTTCGCGATGCGCTCCATGAGTTCATCGCTGTACCAACCTTCGGCCTTGGCGATGGCGACGAAGTCTTCGTTCACGTCGGGCATCATCACGCCCGCCTGATTGCGCATGAACGCCACGGCGAACAGCGGCTCCAGTCCGCTGGAGCAACCGGCGATGATGGAGATCGTACCAGTGGGCGCGACGGTGGTCACGTTACAGTTGCGCAGCAGCTGCATGGGACGGATACGCTCGCCCTTTTCATCGCGCGCGCACGTTTCGTCGGGACCCCAGATAGAACGCGCCCACTCGGGAAACGCGCCGCGCTCCTTCGCCAGCCGCTCGCTCTCCTTCTTGCCTTCGACGTCGAGGAACTCCATGACTTTGCGACCCATCTCCACGCCTTCCGCACTGTCGTACGGAATACCCAGGCGCACGAGCATGTCGGCAAAGCCCATCACGCCGATGCCGATACGACGGATGCGCTTGGAGAGTGAATCGATTTCCGGCAGCGGGTACTTGTTGACGTCGATGATGTTGTCGAGGAAGTGCGTGCTGAGCGCGATATCGCGACGCATCGCCTCCCAATCGACTTGGCCGTTGCTGACGTAGTAGCCAACGTTCACCGAGCCGAGGTTGCACACATCGTACGCCAGCAGCGGCTGCTCCCCGCACGGGTTCGTGGCTTCGTAGGCACCAAGGTGCGGCACCGGATTGTAGCGATTCGCTTCGTCGATGAAGAACACGCCCGGCTCACCGGTGCGCCACGCACCGAGAATCATCTTGTCCCACACGTCGCGCGCGCGGGCCTGACCCGTGACCTGACCGGTGGACGGGTCCAGCAGGTCATAGCTGCCGTCCGCCTTCACGGCCTCCATGAACTTCGTGGTGATGCCCACCGAGATGTTGAAGTTCGTGATCTTGGTGAGGTCTTCTTTACTCGCGATAAAGTCGAGCACATCGGGATGATCGACGCGCAGGATGCCCATGTTCGCGCCGCGACGGGTGCCGCCCTGCTTTACTGCGTCCGTGCTCGCGTCGTACAACTCCATGAACGAAATCGGCCCCGACGCCACGCCGGTGGTGCTCCGCACCATGCTACCCTTGCCGCGAAGTCGCGAGAACGAAAAGCCCGTGCCGCCGCCAGACTGATGGATCAGCGCCATGCTGCGCAGCGTGTCGTAAATGCCGTTCTGTCCGTTGCTGAGCGCGTCTTCCACGGGCAGCACGAAGCAGGCAGAGAGCTGGCCCAGTGGACGGCCAGCGTTCATGAGCGTCGGCGAGTTCGGCTCGAACCGACGCTGTGTCATCAGGAAGTAGAACTCCTCGGCGACTGCCTGCACGGCCCCGTCGCTTGCCCCGTACCGACGGTCGGCCTCCGCCACCACCGTCGCCACACGCCAGAACATATCCTCCGGCTTCTCCACCGACGTACCGGACTTGTCCTTGACCAGGTATCGCTTGTCCAGCACGGTGCGAGCGTTCATGGACAGCGTTACCGATCCTTCCGGTGGCGTGGCAGAGAAGGGCATTCGTGAAGCTCCTACAGTTGGCGTGGGGCGGTGCAAAATGACCGAAACTCGGCGTTCCCAAGGACTTCCTCGAGAACTAGGCGGGGGGGCCGAGCGGGCGGGTATGGTGCCTCCGTTCGTGAGGCCGCACAAGTAGCGATGTAAGTCGTTTCCCCTGAACGCGTTGTACGAGACGTATCACGGATGTGCGCGGCAACCAAAGTTGTCCACCGAGGCCAGCTTTGGTGAGCACGACAACTGTCACGGCAGAGCGGACACGACCGTTTTGCCTTATCCCAGCTGTCTCGACAGTGCCGACAGCATCGCGCAACTCATTATAAAACATGTGGTTGGCGAGTTGTTGCTGAGGCCGGCAACGGCAGCATCAATACAGCACGCCGACAGAGCGGTCAGCACGCCGATCACATTCATACACGGTCCGCCAGAGCGCGCTTGCTTGCAGTCACACCGAAAGCAGGCAATTGCCCGCTCTCACGAAGTGATCCGCCCGAGTGACCCGCTGCGGTGCACTTCCTTGAGCACCACATACCGCGCCGCGTTATCCAGCGTTCCGGCCTGCTGTTCGGCGCTCAACGGCCGCACCACTCTCCCCGGTACCCCCACCACCAGCGACCCTGGCGGCACCTGTGTGCCTTCCGTTACCACCGCCCCAGCCGCGATGATGCTCCCCCGCCCCACTCGCACGTTGTTCAGGAGAATCGCCCCCATCCCCACCAGCACGCCGTCCTCGAGGATGGTGCCATGCACCACCGCCCGGTGCCCGATCACACAGTCTTCCCCCACGATCGTCGGCTTCCCCGGATCGGCATGAATCACCGCGCCATCCTGCACGTTGCTGCGCGCCCCAATCACGATGCGCTCTTTGTCGCCGCGAATCACCGCCATCGGCCACACGCTCACGTCATCGTGCAATTCCACATGGCCGATCACAACGGCGCTCTCATGAATCCAAAAGCTCGACATAGCAAGACAGTAAGGGGTGAGGAGTACAGGATACGGAGACGTCGCCCCGCGCAGTTCTTCGCGTGCCTTCGCGCGCGCCGCGAGCTTCGCGTGAACCACCGTACCATCCGCCGGCATCCCACTTGCCGCAAGCACTCCAGCCGCACGCACGCGTTAGAAGTACCCACCCAGCGTCACGTAGAATGCACCACCACGCGCCACATCCCGCGGCGCGACATACGGCGCCGCCGCGCCGATCCGCACGCGATACGGCGCGTCGTACTGCACCGCGAGATCCACCACCAACTCAGCGCCCGCCGACGCCAGCCAGCCGTCGCGCTCACCCGGTCGCTCGCACACCACATTGGCCGTGCGCGCCAACGCACGCGGACACCACGCGCGCGCAGCATCGCTGAACACCGTGACCGACAGCCGATCCACGAACAGCGTGAACGGACTCGGCAACCGGCGGAACAGCACCAGCGGTGCGCGATACTCCACGCCACCGGCCAGCGCACGTATGCCACGCTGCGTACCGGGTGCCACCCCGCGCAATGCGAACGTGCGTGACGGATCGCCGACCACCACACCAGGCAGCAGTTCGGCCGACTGGCCACTCGTGCCACCCACACTGAACTCTGTCGTGGACGATGATTGCGCGACACCAAGCGTGGCGCGCGTGGCAATCACATGCCGCGAGAAGCCGGGCAGATTGAGCGGCAGGTAGTGTCGCATCCCCGCAATGGAACGCCACGCGCCAGTGCCGAGGGCGTCGTCCTCGCGCCATCGATACGCCGTGCTGCCACTCAGCGTAAACCCTTCCTCGACCGACACACCGCGTGCACCAAGTCGTGCCGTGCTCACACTGCTGCTCGCAAAGAACGAGCCGTAGCGCGTCCCCCTGCGTACGAGTGAATTCGGAGCGCCGAGTGCCGAATCCACATCACTCGAAAAGTCGCGCAGCTCGTATTGCGCGCCGAGGGTCGCGCTCACCGAGCGACGCACGCGCGGCAGGCGCCAGGTACTGGATCCGGTCACGAAGCGACGACGACGCGCCATGAAGCCGAGCGTGGCACCGGAATCGCTCACCGCGCGGAACGTGCCATCCCATTCCTGCGACACCGACAGATCCAGCAGCTGAACACCGAGACCCGCGTAGCGATACGACGCGTACGCATCCGTTTCGCGCAGCTGTGGCTGCATCAGCGCGCTGGCGCTCCACGAATGCCGTCCGAGAATATCGATCCCACTGGTGGTCGCGCCGTACGTCGCGCCGCCGTCTCGGCCCTCGCCAATGAGCGGCATCCAGTAACGCGGCGCCAGTTGACGCAACGGCGCATAACGCGTGGCTTCCGCCGACTCCGCACGCGCGCCCAAAGCTGCAACGTTCGGCACCGACAGGTCGGTGAGATTCTTGACCGGATACCACGTCGCATGCGCTATCGCCCCCGCGGTATCCAACGGTGCCCACGACACGTGGTACCCATCGGCGCGGTAGAACAGTGCGGCCACCCGCGTGCCGTCGGGTGACACCGTCGGATCGTACACACCACTGCTCACCGATGACACCACCCGCACGTCGTTTCGCTCCTCACGCCAACGAGTCGTATCGACCGGGGTGCCGATCGCGGCGATCGGCGCGGTCTCCAGCTGCGAGCGTCCGCTGCGATCGCTCACCCACACCAGTCGCTTGCCGTCAGGCGTAAAACTCGGACTCGCGAAGACACCGCGGGCACCAGCGACGGCGATCTGGAGGTCGCCACTGACATCCATCACCACAACCCGCTGCTCGCCGGTGGGGAGCAGCTGCACCGCGGCAATACGTTGTCCGTCAGGAGACCAGCGAGGTTCGGCCCATCGCTCCCAGGAAACATCGGGCGTGATCGGGACAACACTCTCGCCGGTGGCACTCACGCGTACCAGCCGCGTGCGATCGGCGCCAAGCTGGACGGCGACGATGCCGCCATCGGCACGTACATCCGGCTGCGTCAATCGGGCACCTTTCGTGAGCTGCGTCTCACCGTCGCGATCAGTACCGCGTGAACGATACAGATCCGAGCGCACCACATACGGATCGATGCGTTCCGACTGCGCGAATACCATCGCGCCGCTCGTGTCGCCCGGTATCGGCGCGTTCACATCGAGCGTGTTGCGCCATGCGAGGCGTCGCGGCGCGGCGGCGGGCGTCTGTGCCGCCGGTGCGATGAACAGGCCCGTGACCTCGCGGCCATTGCTCGCGCTCCATGCGATCGAGTCGTTGCCGACCCATCGCGGCGACGACGCATACCATCCATTCGCACTCACAATCCGCCACGCGCTGTCGCCGGGAAGCACCGTCGTCACGCGCCGGATCGAATCGGTCATGCGCGCGAACAGACTGTCGAACGACACACCGAACGCCTCACGGCTGTTACGGCTCAGCAGAAACGGTACGACGTTGGCCGCCGTGATGTCGACATAACGCCCCAGACTCCCCGTGCGCTGCGTCGCCGCCTCGTGCATCAGCAACGAGCCCCACGCATACGCCGTCTGACCACCGGGAAACTGCGACGTGGACAGGCTCCACCGCTGCGGACCCGGCACAAACGCGTCGCGCACGGCAGCACGCGCGATCATCGGGAACTCCGTGCTGACCGTGCGTCCGCTGCCCGTGAGCTTCGATTCGTAGTGAACCGCGAGTCCCTCCTTCACCCAGCTCGGCGTGAACACGTTCGGAAAGAACAACGGATTGCGGCCGAATAGCGCGCGACCCAGTGCCCACGCGCCGCGCGCACGATCGAGCTGAAAAATATGCGCCATCTCGTGCGTGATCACCAAACGCAGCCACTCGTCGTGAAAGCGCAATTCGCGCAACGCGATCGGCGGAACGGCGTAGATCACCACACGATTCGTGGGAAATACCTGCGCATAGCCGTTGCTGGCATCCACATTATCGGCAATCAGCAAGTCCACCGGACCGGCGGGCGGTGCCAACTCGCGCGACAGCTGCGCATATGCCGACTCCGCCAGAAACGCGGCGCGACGCGCCAGCGCTTCCTGATCGGGACGGAAGTGCACACGGAAATGCGGCATCGCGATTGTACGCATCGCGCCTCGCGGATCCACCTGTGCCGGCGCGGTCGGCGCAACGGCCAGTAGCAGGCAGAACGCCATTGCACTCCGCTGGCAGGCACGCACAAACATCCCCGCCATCGGCATCACGGCTGCAGCACTGGCACAAACAAGCGGAAGTATCGCTCGAGCCCAACCACCAAGCCCTCGGCGTACGTCCGCTGAAACGCCGGGTCGCGCATGGCCGACTCCTGCTCCGGCAGCATGAGGAACAAACCCTCGGCCAGCGCCGACGGATACCACGTGGGTCGCGCCACCGCGAGGTTCTGATAGTGCACGCCGAGGTCACGCAACCCGAAGCGCTTCGTGAGCTCCTCCTGCACGACACGGGCCAGTGGCTCACTGTTCTGATGATAGAACAGCGTGCTGGTGCCGTTGGCGGTGAACGGATTCACCCCATCGGGCAGCGCGTTGAGATGCACGGAGAGAAAGGCATGGGCATTCGCGCGACGTGCCGTGACCGTGCGCTCGGTAAGTCCCACCGGTGCCAGCGAGGTCCGCGTCATGATCACGTTCGCGCCGCGCGCGCGCAGCAAGGCGGCCACCTGCTCCCCCACCGGGAACACGGCATCGCCTTCGTAGAGTCCCGTCGGTCCCGTCGCACCGGCAGGCGGATGTCCGGGATCGACGGCAATCGTGAGACCGCGCAACGGATTCGTCGCATCGATCAGCGGAGCGCGACGCACGCGGAGGACGAACTGTCGACGGTTCTCATCCCACGTGGACTGCCAGCCAAACACCGGTTGCGAGAGCGTGAGTGTGACACGCACGCGATCACTCGTGACCTGATCCCAGCTGATGCGGCGCACCAGCGTGTCATTGCCGAAGATGGGCGAGATCTCGGGGTTCGCCTGCACACCGTACAGCGTGAGCACCAGCGTGTGTCCGTCGGGCTCGACCAGGTGTGCCGGGCGATCGCCCGTGGAGATCGCCACGTCGACCCACTCCGCACTCGGCGTCACGCGGAATCCGCCAGTCACGCGGCGCGGCATTGCGGTGCCGGCGGGCAGCACCACGAGATCGTTGCTGTCCACCCACACATCGAGCGCCCCATCGAGACGGATACGCGTGAATCCTTGGCTCCGTCCCGTGACTTCGACGATCGTGCCATTCAACAACATCCACTTGTAGGTGCCATCCACAATCGTACGTGCGTTCACCACACGGTCGGTGTCACTGCCGATCGTGGACGTACTCCGCAGCATCGCCAGCACGCGTGTGTCCACCGGCAACGCACGCACGAGCGGTACGTTCAACCGCACCGTGTCACTGCCGCGCAGCGCAATCAGCCGCGGCGCGCGCGTGCTGTCGCCTAAAAGACGCGCGGCAATCTCCGTGGCGAACACCGACGCGACGTCGCCCCCGTTGGCGACCGCCACCGCCGCGCCATTCCCGCGCGCGGGCGGTGGGAGCAACGGCCGCAGCACGCTATCGCTGCCCTGCACCATCACCGTCGCGTTGGCCGGCGCACGCAGGCTCACCCGGACATAGTCGTCAGGTTTGGCCCACGTGCCACGCACTGGCAACACCGACCCGCTGTCCACTCGAAGCGTGCCGGAGCCGGTCAACGGCGTACGTACCGGCAGCCGCACGCGAACGGTGCGGCGCACCGTGTCGGCAGCGCGGGCCGCGACCAGATCGTATCGCAGCGTCCCAACGGGCGGGTTGGCCAGCCACGCCAGAAAGGCCCCGTTCGGCGCGACGGGAACGGCCTGTCCATTGATGGTGAGCGACACGTCGCCTGCGCCAAGGCTCCCGAGCACGAAGTTGGAGTCACGGCTGGTCAGCAACTGGTTGTCGGCCGGGTAGCGCACCCGTACGTCGATCGGCGCACCGCGCACCGCCGGTACGGCGGGAAGGCCGGTCTCGATCGCAGGCGGCGCCACGATCGGCCTCGGCGGCACCACCGTCGGGGTCGGACGCGCGCAGGCGCTCACGATCAGCCCCGCGCAGGCCAGCCAGCACACGATTGGCCCGTCTTTCAGTCCGGGGAAGTTCATCATCTTGTCGAAGCTGACGGACCGCAGGACACGCGTCCAGCCGTCGAACGGCCGTTTGCGGTAGGCTTTTTTCAGCAAACTGGGCCCAAAAGCACTGAAGTAGGGGCGAATCGAAGATATTTCCCTGAACGATTTGACC
>JBBQAK010000241.1:0-6201 GCA_038316215.1 Gemmatimonadales bacterium
GGGGCCGTCAAGCAACATTCCCCGCCGGCGCCGGAGACTCACCATCGCCCCTGCTCCCATACCCCAAAGGCCCGCAACTCGCGGCTGTCGGGGAGATGCTGGGTGATGAATTCCCGCAGGAGACGCTGGTGGGCGCGGCAGTCGGCGGGCTCGACCACGGGCTGCTCACCCCGTAGCCAGTCGGTGATGGTTTGGCGGGCAACGGCCGGCAATCGGCGACCGAATGGTGCCATTTTGGCACATCGAGGACAGAGGACGCCGCCGGACGTATGGCTAAAGCGGGCATCCGCCTCCGGGGCGATCTCGGCGTGGCACTCGGCGCACCGATCGAGGCTCGGCATAAAGCCGACCTCGCTCACGAGCCGCCAGAAGACCCCGAGGGTGAGCGCCACCGTGTCGGCTTCGGAGGACTCCGCGATGGCATCCAGCCCCGTGGCGACCCCGTGATACACGCGGGGGGCCGCTTCGTCGTGGACTACCCGCATGACGCACTCGACCAAGGCGCTGGCGGCGGTGAACCGGCCAAGGTCGGTGGCCAACCCTGCCCGCGAGCGGGTGACGTCGAATGCGGTGAGCGCATGCAGGTCGCGTCCCGGCTTGACCAGGATCTGCGCCTGCCCTTCGGCGAAGAGATCGACCCCACTGCCAAACCGCTTTTTCGACGAGCGGGCACCGCGGGCGACCACCGACAGCACGCCGGCTTCTCGCGTGGCCAGTCGCAGGATGCGCGACGACTCGAGATAGGGAACGGCGTGGAGGACGATGGCGTCGGTGGTGAGGAGGGACATGGGGGAGAATACCTTAGAACGACTGAGAACTCAGCAGCTGCGTTTTCAGGACCAAGCTTCAGACTGCGTATAGTGGTGAGAATCGAGCAACTGGAGTCCACCGTTTCGAGGCGTTTGATGGCGTGCGGACGATGGCCCCGCGGTATGTCCAAACGGCTCAACACCGCGCACTGTGGCTGCTCGCTTCTGACCACTATACGCAGTCTGATGCCTCGACCTGTTCACGGACCTCTGTCTACTGAGCTGTACGCCACTACGGCCGGATCGCGAGGTCCACTCCACCCTGATTCGCCGCCACACGCCGGACCTCGGTGCCGGTCGGGCTAAACACGAGCAGCGACGTCACCGATCCTGTTCCATTCACCAGGCAGTGGAGCCGGCCGAAGGCATCGGCTTGGCCGCTGCCGCAGGTCACGGCGGCGCCGGAAGCACCGGTAAGTGCCAGCCAATCGGCCGACGCCGACGTGACGAAGCTCAGATCGGTGGGGCGCACTTTGATGATACGGTTGGTGAACGACGCGAGATCCTGGTACAGCGAGACGTACAGGAATCCGTCGAGGCCGAGTTTCACACCGGCGCCATATGTGTTGGCGGGCATCTGCTTGGACGTCAGCACGCGCTTGCCACGCAGATCGACCTTCGCGATTCGACCGGTCGCAATCAGCGTGTAGGGAAACGTGGCGAAGTTCGCGTCACCACCAGCGCTGATGTACGCCACATCGCCGTCGACCAGTGCTGACGCGCCCGAGCCGCGCAGTCCCGGCAGGAGAATCGTGTCACGGGTGCTGCCGGTGTTCGGCACGCGAATGAGCCGGACATCGCCCTGCACCACGTAGTTCACTCTGCAGTTTGCGTTGGCGTCGACGATCCAGGTGGCGTTGTCGAACTGAAAGAGATCGGTGGGGCATACGCCGGCGTTCGTGATGCGCGTGCTGGTTACGGTACCGGCACCAGCGAAGGACACGAGTGCGATGCTCGACGAGTCGCGTAGCGCCGCGCCGATGAGTGTTTGCCCGCCGGTGCCGGACAGCAGACGAGCGCGTGACGGATTGCTGCGTGCGGGGAGCTGAATACGGCGCGTGGACGACGTACGCACATCGGTGACATACAGCAGATCGCCGGCACCGCGGCTCGATACGGTGAGCACCGTATCGCGCCGCAGCGTGAAGCCGCCGGCATCAAACTCCGTGGTGGGTGCGAGCGTGAGCTTGGAACTGGCGCTGCCGGTGTCACCGAGGAAGGTGAGGCCGGGCTGGATAAAACCGTCGAGCACGATGATGCCGCGCGGCGGCTGCGGCGTACTGTTGTTGATGCCGTCATCACCACACGCGGTGAGCGTCGTGAGCAGCGCGGCCGACAGGACAACGGTCATGCGGCGAAAAGCGGACGTGCGAGAGCGGACCTGCGGGATCATCGTGAGGATTGTTGCAGTGTGAACGACACCGCCCAGGCACGCCCGGGCGACGGAAAACCGCGGACCGACTGCCACGACGTATTGGCCGCGTTCTCGAGCGAGAACGCGACGAAGGCGTCGAAGCGCGACCACGGCCAGTGGGGCCACTCCCCTTGGGACAGCGCGCGCAGTTGCTGCGCGACGGTGATGTCGACGAGCGACACGGCGGCCAATTCGAAATCGGGGTTGCGCGGGCCGGCGGTAAAGGGCCGGGCACCCATGCCACGCCACACCACGGTGGCGTGCTGGGCCCTCGTGTGCAGCTGCAGCTGCGCGCCGCCGGAGAGACGAGGTACGTACGGTGTGGGAATGCGAAGGCCGCTGGTGCTGAGCATCGCGTTGTATGCGGTCACCCACGCGGACACCGACGCGATACCCGACGCGAGTTCAGCACGCGACTCGACGCCGCGCAGCCGTTCCACACCCAGGTTGGCGGGACTCCAGCCGAAGTTGCCCGGAAACCACACGATGGCGTCGCGCGTGTTGCGCGCCACGACGGCTCCCTCGATGCTCGCGCGAGTGCCAGAGGTGCGATCGCGTGACGCGCCAGTGACCAGGCGTACGCCACTGCTCACGTCGAGATCGACGCGCTCCGGTGCGAGCGCATTCACGAACAGACGCTGCGGAGACGAGAAATACAGATCGTACAGCGTAGGAACCCGTACGGCCTGCGCGGCACGACCGAACACGACCACCTGAAGCCGTTCGCCCACGCGCGCAAGGCGGCGCTCGAGCCCGATCGACGCCGTGGGCAATAGACCACTGCCTTCGATGAGATCGGCGCGAGCACCGAGGTCGATACTCCACAGGCCATCGGTGCGCGCGCTCCACGCACGCTGCACCGCAGCGAACCCACGACTGCGCCGCTGCGTGATGCCACCGGTGGCCGTGAGCCGATCGGCACCGACGCCAAGCCGCCACGCGAGGTCGTGCGTCGCACCGCGCCATTCGGCATCCGCAGCCCACGCCACGGCGCGTGAGTCGAGCGCGGGGCGCGTCGGATCGACATAGCGGAGCTGCAGTCGTCGCACACCAGACACCAGTGAGGTGCCGTGCGCCGTGGTCTGCGCCCGTATCAGGACGCGATCCGTGAACGCGCGATCGGCATCGTAGCTGCGCACGTTGGCGGGGCCCACCATGCCGCGTTCACTCGTGGAGCCGAGCACCGAAAGTTGCGCACGGCTTCCGATTGCACCGAGCGACAGCGTCGCCCGTTGCTCATCGTTGTTGACGCGCGTTTCACGCTGCGGCGCCACGCCGGCCTCGTTCACGAAGGCGAAGTCGTTGGTGGCGTCGCGCCACGCGGCGCTCGCATGCCACACTGCGCCAGCCCCAGTGAAATGCCACGCCCCTTCCACACTGCGCTGCCCGAAGGCGCCGGTGCGGACCGACGCCACACGCTGGGCCGACGTGGTAAGCGCCAAAACGCCGCCAGTGGCACCGGCCCCGTTACCGACCGGATCGGCGCCGAGTGCCACGGTCGCCGACTGCAGTCCTGCCAGCGGAATGTCGGACACATCGGCGATGCCGGTGGCGGGATCGTTGAGCGGCATCCCGTCGAGCGTGATCGCAACCTGCTCCCGACGCGCACCGCGCAGCGACAAGTCAGTCTCGCCACGCGCCGAGCGCAGATTCGTGTACGGCATGAGCGCCAGCACCGCGTTCACCGTCGATGCGCCGGCGGTGCGCGCCTCGGCGGTCTGCATGGTGGCAGTTGTGCGCCCGGCGGCGCGCACGTCGCTCGGGAGCGCGCTCGTGGTTGCGGTCGTGCGCGTAGCTGTGACCTGAACGGCGGCCAAACGCTCGGCACGCGTGGCATCGACGGCAAGCAGTACAACCCAGAGCGTGTCGGCGACGCGGTGCGGAACGCGCGGTATCGAGACGATACGCGGTATATACCCGGCGCGCGCCACCTGCACGCTGTCGGCCTGCGCCATGTCTACTTCAGTGCAGGCCCCCGCGATGCGACGAGTCGTACCTCTGACCTGTGACGCAGGCCGCCACGTGAGCTCGGCGCCGATCAGCGGCGCACGCGTGCGCGCATCGGCTACGCAGATCGTGGCGGAGTCGAGCGGCGATTGGCTTGCGTGCGCGATCACACTGACCAACAGCACGGCCAGCATGGTCACGACGACGGCCGTTCACGCTGACGGCCGCGGCCACGGAGCGGCAGCAGCGCGGGCGCACCGACGGCGGGATCCCGGGTGACCACGAGCGGCCACTCGTACACGCGCTCGAGGATCTCCCCACGCATCACGGTGGACGCGTCGCCGGCGGCAGCGACCGTTCCGCGATGCAGGAGTACGATATGCGACGCGAACCGTGCCACGAGGTTGAGTTGATGACTCACCAGCAAGACAGTCTGTCCTTGGCTGGCGAGCCCGTCGAGCAACTCGAAGACCGCCATTTCATGCGCGATGTCGAGGAAGGTGGTGGGCTCGTCGAGCACGAGCACGGGCGCCGCCTGCGCGAGCGCGCGGGCGATGCGCACGCGCTGCCACTCACCGCCGGAGAGCGTGTCCGTACGACGACCGATGGCATCGGCGATACCGGCGCGATCGACCGCAGTGGCAACAGCCTCGCGATCGTCCGCACTCAGCCCGCCGAACGCACTGCGACGCGCATGTCGACCGAGGGCGACGAACTCCTCGACGCGCAATGGAAGCATGGGCTCCTCGCGCTGCGGCACAATCGCGATGCGACGTGCGAGTTCACGGGCATCGAGCGAGGCCACGTCCACGCCACCGACCGTGACGCGGCCGGACTCCATCGGGACGCGGCGCAACAGCGTACGCACTAACGTGCTCTTGCCACTGCCATTGGGCCCTACCACCGCGGTCATCTTTCCCGGTTCCGCCACCACCGACACGTGGTCGAGCGCGCGCTGTGAACGCCCAGCGTAGCGAACGCTCACGTGGTCAAACACGAGGGCGGCCCCCTGCTCCGTTGCGGGCGTGGCGCTGCTCACGCGACGAGCCGCCGCAGTCGTAGCAGAAAGAAGGGAACGCCGACCAATGCCGTCACAGCGCCCAGTGGCAGATCGGCGGGCGCGCGCAACGTGCGCGCCAGCAGATCGGCCGCGACCAGCAGCACCGCCCCGTACAGCGCGGACATCAGTAGCATCGGCCGATGCTGACGTGCACCGAGCGCGCGCGCGATGTTCGGCACGACCAAGCCCACAAAGCCGATCAGTCCAGCAGCCGCCACGGTGGCGGCAGCGAGCCACGAGGCCACGAGAAAGAGCACCCGCGAGGCACGGTCGACGTCGACGCCGAGCGCGGCGGCGGGTTCGTCACCGAGCGAGAGCACGTCAAGGTCGCGGGCACGCCAGACCAGCACACCACCGAGCACCAGCAACGCGCCCGCGCACCGCGCGACGGCGGGCCACGTGGCGTCGGCGACCGATCCCATCATCCAGAAGAGCGCACCGCGCAGGCGCTCCGGCGGCGCATCGGAGAGCGCCACGAGTATCGCGGCATTGGCGAACGCCCCGACCACGACACCCGCCATGAGCAGCAGCTTCGTGTCGGCGCTGCCGCCGACGACGCGCGCGATCGCCGTGACGACGACGGTCGCGATGGCCGCACCGATAAACGCGCACGCGGTCACGAGCGCGGGCTGCGCGACACCGAATGCCATCGCGGTCACGGCACCAACAGCGGCCCCGCCCGACACACCGAGCAAGTACGGCTCGGCCAGCGGATTGCGCAGTGTACCTTGCAACGCCCCGCCACTGCTGGCGAGCCCGGCGCCGACAAGCGCGGCGAGCAGTACGCGTGGCGCCCGCAGGTCGCGCACGATGGCGATCGTGGACGGATCCCCGATACCGCGAAGCGCATCGACCACGTCGCGAGTGGCGATTGGCACCGCGCCGATGGACAGCCCGAGGATTACCATCACGAGCAACAGTAACACGCCCAGGCCCCACGCAATCCACGGGGACTGCAGAGTATGATCAGC
>JBBQAK010000331.1:0-4597 GCA_038316215.1 Gemmatimonadales bacterium
CCGATGCCGTTGCCGATGGTGGACGAACTGCGCATGCATGGGGACAACGAGCGGGTGCCTGTGCCTGCGTTGGGATGGGCGGCTGAGTTTCTCTACCGCACGCTGCAGCGGGTGACTGCGAAGTGAGTCGTGCAAGCGAGGCGCCGTCGGTCGAACTCAACGCACTCGACGGCGCATTCGCGCGGGTCTATCTCGACGGTGCGCATGTCACGTCGTGGATTCCGGCACGATCGACGATCGATCGACTCTTTGTGAGCCGGGAGGCGCAGTACGGCCCCGGCTGCTCGATCCGGGGCGGTATTCCGGTCTGTTTCCCGCAGTTCGGTCCGTTCGGCCCGATCGGGCACCACGGCTTCGCGCGTCTCAGCCGATGGACCGTGGTGAGCCAAGAGGCGGTCGCCGGTGGGGCACGCGTGGTCCTACGGCTCACGGACACGGAGGCCACTCGTGCGGCATGGCCGTTCGCCTTCCGTGCCGATCTCTCTGTGCACGTCGTGGCAGCCGCGCTCGCGGTGCAGCTCACGGTCACCAATACCGACACGAAGCCGATCAGCTTCACGGCCGCACTCCATCCGTATTTTGCGGTGGAGAACGCGTACGCGACCACGGTCAGCGGTCTGGCTGGCTGTCGGTATCGCGACGCACTGCACGACGGTCACGAATTCGATGCAGCGGGCGATGTGCTGGCGTTGGACGGGCACATCGATCGCGTGTATTACGCGACGTCGGATGTGATCGAGCTGCGCGAGCCGAATCGGACATTGCGCATCGAGAAGCGGGGATTTCCGGAAACGGTAGTCTGGAATCCCGGTGCGGAAGGAACACGCACGCGGGCCGACTTCGCCGACGGCGAGGAGCTGCACATGGTATGTGTGGAGGCCGCAGTGGTACGGCCTCCGGTGCTTCTCGCGTCAGGCGAACAATGGAGTGGAACGCAGACTATGACCGCGGTGCGGTAGCGGCCGGCTTGCGGGGAAACAGTGCTGGGCGATTGGCGGCGTGGTACACGAATGACGCGATCACCGCCGCATTGAGCTTCATGTCGGCATCCTGCACCCGCTCGTAGGTATCCATGTTCGAGTGGTGCGTGCGCGTGCTGTATTCGACGTCGTCCTGAATGAACTGGAAGCCGGGAATGCCGATCCCGTCGAACGCAAGGTGGTCGGTGCCGCCGGTATTCGATAGCGCGGCGGCCTTTACGCCCTTGTCCTCAAATGGCTTCATCCAGGCTTTGAAGATCGGCCCGGCTTCCGTATTGCCTTGCTGAAACACGCCGCGGATGGCACCGGTGCCGTTGTCGAGATTGAAGTACACCGACACCTTCTTACCCGCGTCCGTCAATGAGTCGCGCGTACCAAACTGTTGACGTACGTAGGCGCGTGAGCCGAGTAGACCCTGCTCTTCGCCGGTCCAGAGCGCGATGCGAATCGTGCGCCTCGGCTTGAGCCCCGAGGCTTTCAGCACGCGCATCGCTTCCAGCATCGCGGCCGAACCGGCAGCGTTGTCGGTGGCGCCCGTACCGGCGTGCCATGAGTCGAAGTGCGCGCCGAGCATGACCACTTCATCCTTGAGCGTCGGGTCTGTGCCCGGGATTTCCGCGATAATGTTGAACGATGTGAGATCGTCGTCGTAGAAGCGGTTGCGTACATCGAGTTCCATCTCAACCGGCACGCCTTTCTCGATGGTTCGCAGCATGCGTCCGTAATGCTCGATGGCGACAACGATCAGCGGCGTACCGAACGGCGTCCTGGGGTCGCGTGACTGTCCGTTGTTCGTGAACACGGTACCGCCATCACCACGGCCCGGCTCGATCACGGCCGCGACCTTTTCGTCGGCGATGAACGCCATGCGGCGTACAGCCGTCGCCTGCGTGGCGCGCAGGGCTTGCTGCTGTCGCATCGCGGCGCTATCGGCCGCGGTACGTGGTGCCGACGCGCGTGGTCCCATGGCCGTAGGCGCCGGCATTGGCGCGGCCTCCAGCGTCGCGAGGTCCGCCTCCGTTCGACGCGCGGCCAGCGGCTCGAAGCGGGGAGCAACGTCGCGCATGGGCGCGAGCATCACGACCTTCCCGGCCAGCTTTCCGCGATACCGTTCGACGTCGGCATCCTGGTCGATACGCACGTACACGATCTCACTTTTCACGAGACCGTTGGTGCCCGGCGTCCAAGCCTGCGGGTAGCCGATCACCGCAAACGGGACCGGCGACGTGACCTGCGCGTAGAACTTCTCATTCACCCATCCGCGACCGAACGTGCCCCACGGTTCAATGCGTGGATGACTGAGCCCCCACGACTGCATCTGTTGCACCGTGTACTCCGCCGCGCGTCGGGTAATCGGCGAACCCGTGAGGCGTGGACCATGCACGTCAGTGAGCCACGACATCATGGTCATGACCTGCGAATGATCGAAGGCTTCGGCGCGGATCTTGGCGATCGCGGCCAGGTCCACTCGCTCGGCGCTCTGCGCGAGCGCGAGGCGGCCGACAACGAGCAACGGCAGGAGCGGAAGCAGCGCGGCGCGGCGCCATACTCCCGCTGAAAGGCGAGGACGCATCAGAACCCTTATCAGAAGGTGGCCAGGGACGCCCGTCGCGTCACTCCTACAACGGGTATCCCGGCCAATCTGTTGTCCGGCGCTCAGTCCCGCTCACCTTCTGGTATATCGCGCCCCGTCCCATCCGGTGAGTCAAACATGCGCTCGCCATGCACTTCATCGTCACGCGTGACGCCAGCCGCGCCCTTCAGTTCGTGTCCGATCGCCGCGTCGTCGAGCTCGTCTGCCGACCTCGGCTCGGCGCCGAGCCCCATGTCGGCGTGGCCGTCGTCCGTCTTCAATTCGGAGAGGTCGATCTCGGTGATGCCGTCATCATCATCGGTTACCACCGACAAGACGTCGGCGTTCTCGAGCGCACCGCGACGATCCAGCGCGTCCACGTCGTCGCTCGTGTCGAACGTGTCGTCGGAATACTCATCAACCACCAACCCATTGGCGTCATGCACCACATCTGCATTCTGCGCAGGCATCGCGGATGGCACCGACGGCCGGTGGTCTGTTTGGTCGCGAGACATCGTCATTCGGCCACCTCGGATGGCGCGCGGCCCTCGGCCATTTCCTTGAACCGTTCGAGTGCCTTACGCACTTGCCGGTTCGGTGCGCGACCGAACATTCGCGCCACCAGATCGCCGAACCTTCCGGCGGGCGGCTGCGCCTCGAGCGTGACGAACACGTCGGTGCCACCATCTGACATCTCACAGAACATCACCGTGCCGTTGTTCGGCACCTGAGCCGGCTCGACCGTACGCCACGCGATCCATTCGCCCTCGCGTTCGTCGACAATTTCGGCGTCCCATTCCACCGTGGACCCGGCCGGTCCCGCGACCACCCAATGCGAATGCGTGGGCGACAGGACGTCAACGCGCTCGAGATGATCCATGAAATGCGGAAGCTTCGAAAAGTCGCGCCACATGGCAAACAGCTCCGCGCGCGGCCGTTCCACGTACACGCTTTCCCGAACACTGATCGCGCGTGCACCATCGACCTCGGCTGGTACACCGGGTTCAACATGCTCCTTGGTGGAGACGCCCAGCGCTGAATACGCTTTGCAGTGCCCCGACGCACCGCGATACAGCAGTTCGGCACCCAAGAGCGCCATGCCGTATCCCGCTGTGCCACGTCGGCGCAAGCCGAACACGGCAAGAAAACCACCCGCGACTGCGGAGGCGATGCGTTCGCTGGCACCGACGTTCACGTGCCCGGGTGTGCCCTGCCGCGTGATATTACGGCGCAGGCGGCGATCATCCGATCCGTTGCGTTCCATCGCATACTGAAGCTCACGTGCCATCGGCTGCACCCCTCCGTCGTCCGGTATGGTCTCCATCAGATCACGGCGCGCGCTTGAGTGAATCCATCATCAGCATCTTCGCGTTACTGATCGCCTGGTCGTCGATCACGATCGCTTCGATGCGCTGTCCAGCCGTACCGGTGAGCACCACGCTGTACGAATGCCCGGCCTTGAAGTCCATTTCCCGCTTCAGCAGCTGCTTCCCGTTGCTGTTCATGTTCACACTGACGGTCGTCTTCACGGGATCGATGTTCTTGTAGCCGGCTTCCGACGTGAGATTCACGTTGTCGAAAAACGGTTCCGTCATACCGGCCATGACCACGTCGACCTCACCCGCGCCCTTCACACCGTGAATCACGCGCAACCGGGCTTTGGTGCTATCCGTCGCGAGTTCATCCTTCAGCACTCGCAGACGGACACTGCCGTTGCCATCGGGAAGCGCCACGAGCGAGTACCGCGAGCCATCCATCATCATCTCGTTGTTCGACGCAATCGTCGTGTCGCTGCTACCGGCCTGCAGGCGGAACTTCGTGATGTTCCCCTTGAGTTCGGTGTACGGCGTGACGGTTTTGAAACCGATGCCACTGAACATGGCGATGTCATCCGCACTGACCGATGCATCTTTCGCGCTCGGGAGCGCATTGATCATGCGGACCATCGAGACGTCGCGGCGCTCGGCCGCATCAGCGGACGCCGAGGCCATGCTTCCCTCGGCGGTGGTAGTTTCTACCGCCTTCTTGTCAGCGTCACTGGCAC
>JBBQAK010000348.1:0-4362 GCA_038316215.1 Gemmatimonadales bacterium
ACCAGAATCATTCTATTGGGGGGATTGGAGGGCCGCCGGGCGCCGCCCTCCTGAACACACTCCGTGACGATAACCGCATTCCCGATTCCGCACGTAGTGTTCCCCAAACATACGATCCCCATGAAGTCACAGTCCAGCCCACGCAAAGACGCTTTGGTCCCCCATTTTGCACGTTTCAGCAAACAGGCGTTAAAGCGAGCGTAATACTCGAATCTGTCTTCATCACGGCGCGATCGGTCTCGCCCCCCAACTGTTGTTCTTCCGATCGATGTCGAGGAGGCGCTGTTCGGGATCGAGCTCGATGTGCACGAGCTGCTTCTTCACGAACGCGTACTCCCGTACATACTGTCGCGAGTTGGTACTCCACACCTCGGCCGGATACACATAGTCCTGCGTGGTCCCATCGCTGAAGGTGAAGCGCGCACGCACGGGCAACACCCCGCGCTCGCGATTGCCGTAGAGCACCCCGACGAACACGGTGTCGCCCTTCGTGCGCGTCACGACGCTATCGACGCTCTGATCGAAGCGGGCGTTCTCCACGAACCACTGTCGCCAGAACCAGTCGAGACGTCGGCCGCCCACGTCCTCCATCGTACGGAAGAAATCGGCAGGCGTGGGATGCTTGTATGCCCATCGTGCGACGTACGTGCGGAACGCGTCGTCGAAGGCCTGCGGCCCGAGGATCTCCTGTCGCAAGAGTTGCAGGCCCACGCTGGGCTTCACATACGCCGCCTCGCCGAGCAGCGCCGGGGCGATACGATCGGGATTGATATCCACCGGCTTGTCGACGCCTCGCACCATGTACTGCTCCACCATGCGTCGTTCTTCGGCGGCGCGGGCGAGTTGATCACCGCGTTCGGGATAGCGACGTCCTTCCGAGAACGTATTGATGAACGTGTTGAAGCCTTCGTCCTGCCACATGTACGACCGCTCGTTGCTGCCCACGATCATCGGGAACCACATATGTCCGATCTCGTGCGTCACGACGTTGTATAGATCGTAGATGTCGTTGCTGATGTTCTCCATCGCGATCATCGGATATTCCATACCGCTGATCGGTCCTTCGACCGCCGAGATGTGCGGCCACGGATACTGAAACCAGCGCTCCGAATACTCGATGATCGACATGCGCGACTGGTCGGCCGCGTCGTGCCAGTTCACGGCCGCCGAGGGGCGATAGTACGCGTAGGCCATGATCCCCTTCCAGCTCGAGGCATCCCACTGGAAGTCAGGAGACGCGGCCCACACGGCGTCGCGCACATTCTTCGCGCTGAAGCGCCACGTCATCATGCCACTCGTACGCGCGCGGGCGGTGCCCTTCGCCAGTTCGTCGGCGGTGATCAGACGGACCACCGTGTCTGACTTGGCGGCAATCGCGTGACGCGCGATCTGCGTGGGCGTGAGCACCTCGCGCGGATTCTGCAGCGCACCGGTGGCGGCGACGATATATCCGGCCGGCACGGTGATCGCGAGCGCGTAATCGCCGTAGTCGAGATAGAACTCGCCCTGCCCGAGGTACGGCTCGATGTTCCACCCGCGTACGTCGTCGTACACGGCCGCGCGCGGGAACCACTGCGCGATTTCGTACAGGGCACCTTCACGACCCATGCGATCGGCGCCATGCTCGGGCACCGGGAACGTCCACGCCATGTCCAGCACAGCGGTACGGCCTGGCGCCAACGGTTCAGCGAAGTCGACCTTCATCATCGTTTCGTTCACGCGACGCGTGAGCGGCGTCCGCTTCGGCGCCCCACCCTTCGCCGACGCGACGAGCTGATCGAGCCGCGAGAACGTGTAGCCACCCTCGAAGCCGCGCGCGCCGAAGCGTGACTCTTCGGGGAAGATGTACGAGTTGAGCGACTGGCTGCGGAAGGCGTTCTGTTCGACCTGCAGCCACATGAACCGGAGCGTGTCGGGCGAGCGATTCGTGTAGCGCAAGGTGAGTTCGCCCTTTACGGTCTTGGCGGCCGTATCGAGCGTGGCCGCCAGCGTGTAATCGGCGCGGTTCTGCCAGTACTTCGCACCGGGGGCGCCGCTGCCACTGCGAAACTCGTTGGGCGTCGGCAGCACAAGCGGTGCAAAGACCGACGTATCGGACACGGCGCGCGGCCGTGCGGCCGACGCAGCCTGCGCACCGGCGGCATACGGCGCGAGCGCGAGGGCGAACAAGGGAACCAGGCGAGTGGACATGCGGACGCGGAGCGAAGGGAAAGGGCGGGTCCCGAGGTGCTGGCTACGTCGTACCCAAGAATGATAGTAGCTTGCATCATGTCTTCCGCTCCCGATTTTCATGCGACGCCGGTGTTTCCGCGCGGCTTTCGCTGTGCCAGCCGGAATGTCGGCCTCAAGCCGGCGGCCCGTGACCTGACGCTGTTCGCCAGCGCAGTCGACGCGGCGGCAGCGGCCGTATTTACGCGCAACCATTTCCCCGGCGCGCCAATCATTCTCGGCCGCGAAACGATCCAAGGCGGCGTGCTGCGGGCAATCATTGCCAACAGCAAGGTGAGCAATGTGGCCACGGGCCCGCGCGGCGTGGAGCATGCGCGACGTATGGCCGTCGCGGCCGCCGCCGAACTGGGCACGACTCCCGGTCGGGTGCTGGTGAGCTCGACTGGTGTGATCGGCGTGCCGCTGCCCATCGAAAAGATCGAGGCTGGCGTGGTTGGGATGACGGCCGACCTGCAGGATGATCCGATGGTTGGGGCGGAAGGCATCATGACCACCGATACGCATCCGAAGGCGCTGTCGGCGTCGGTCGGCAACGCAACGATCACCTGGGTCGCGAAGGGGTCGGGCATGATCGAGCCGAACATGGCCACGATGCTCTCGTACATCTTCACCGACGCCGCGTTGGACGCGCCGACGCTGGATCGCCTGCTGCGCGCGGCGGTGGCACCGACGTTCAACATGCTCTCGGTGGACACTGACACGAGCACGTCGGACACCTGTGCGATCCTGGCCAACGGATTGGCCGGCAGCGTCGACGAAGCGGATTTTCTCGCCGTCCTCACGGCGGGCTGCCGTCGCATGACGGAGATCCTGGCGCGCGACGGCGAGGGGGCGGAGCATCTGGTGCGCGTGACGGTGCGCGGTGCACTGAACGACACGGAAGCGCACGTCGTCGCGAAGTCGGTGTTGAATTCCCCACTCGTGAAGACGATGGTGCACGGTGCGGATCCCAACGTGGGCCGTCTGCTGATGGCGGTCGGGAAGTGCTTCGACTGCACGATCCGCCCCGAGACCACCGACGCCTGGATCAACGGCTTCCAGGTGGTCGGCAACGGCGAGCGCTTGGCCTTCGACGACGCCGTGGTGCGCGAGACGCTGTCTCGAGAGGTCGTCGACCTGTCGGTGTCGCTGGGCGTCGGACACGGCGAGGCGATCGCGTACGGGTGCGACCTTACCAAAGGCTACGTCGACGAGAACGCGTCGTATTACAGCAGCTAGCTACAACAGCAACGTCAACGTCAACGGCAACAGCCAGAACACGGAGATCACGGATGGACGGAAACGGCACGGGATAAGATGAACCGCGCTTCGCTGTTTATCTTATCCGTGTTGTTTCTGTAAAATCTGCGCCATCCGTGTTCTGGCTGTTTCTGTGTTTTGCTGTTCAGTCAGCGCGCCGGCAGCACGGGCGCGCGACGATGCTTGGTGGTCTGCTCGTAGTCGTACGCGAGCTGAATGAGACGTCCGTCGCTCCACGGGCGCCCGAAGAAACTCACGCCGGCCGGCAGTCGATTCTCGCGCGTGTACCCCATCGGCACGGTGATCGACGGGAAACCGGTACTCGGCGAGAAGAGCTGACTGTTGTCGCCGTGTGGCGTGTTCAGGTCGCCGATCAGGCGCGGCGGGTTGCTCCACGTGGGATAGATCGCGGCGTCGATCTTGAGCGAGTCCATCATCTGCATCACGGCGTCGCGCAGTGCGGACCGCACGCGCTCGCGGCTTTGACATCCGGCGCTGACCTCGGGCATCTCGGACACCACCGACGCATCGCGTAGCCGCTGCTCAACGGTAGGATGGAATTTGCGGCTGCGGAGCACCTCGTCGATGGTCTTGATCGGCGCGTTCGGTGCGCGCGCCGCGACGTAGCGCTCGAGATCGGCTTTGAATCGATTGCAGCCGCCCTGCTGCCGGCGCTGAATGGCGTCGAGCGAGTCGACGCGCGCCTCGACGATGACGGCGCCCTGCGCGCGCATGTCAGCCACCGCGCGCTCGAACACACGCTGCACTTCCGGATCAAGCGTGGGCCGCTCGTAGGCTTGCCGCAGAATGCCGATGCGCGCGCCTGCGAGCCCTCCGCGCACGAGGAAGCTGGCGTAGGACGCGCTGCGCTTCGCGTCGGCGGACGCGGTGACC
>JBBQAK010000112.1:0-9768 GCA_038316215.1 Gemmatimonadales bacterium
GGTCACCGCGTACCAGTCGGCAATGCCGCCCACCATGGCGGCTTCCGCGAACGCCCGTACAAAGCCCAGCCAAGGGTACTGCGACTCGAGGAAGCGGGTGACCACGAACAGCAGCGCCACGCCCACCAGCATGAGGGTGGCCGCGCGTTTCATTTTCACCAGCCGAACGCGCTTCAGTTCGTCGTCGGGCGTGATCTGCAGGGCGGGTGGTCCCGCCGCCGATACCGTAACCGATACCGTTTCTGTGCCCGGCGGAGTCACCATCGTGCTAACGGGCGACGGTGATGCCGGTCAGGTCGATCAGCGTGGCGCCGATCCGTGCGGGAGTGTCCATATAGATCACTACGGTCTGACCGCTCACCTGTTCCAGCGTGAGCGTGACCGTGCGTGCGGTTCGCGTGCCCTTAGCCGGCACATCGTACTGTCGCGTCGTGGCGCCGGCCGGGAACTCTACGCGCGCCATTTCGTACCGCCGTCGAGCGGCATCCCCCATGAGATCGAGAAAATCGGCGGCGTCCACGGCCGAATCCCAGGCCGAAGCCCACACCAGCGCGTCACCATCGGTCGTGCGGATCACCGCGAACTTGTCGCCGTCCCCACCACCGGCGCCGCGACGAGCCAACGCTTCGTCCTTGAGATGCTGCACCAAGATCAAGCGTGTTTCGAACTCCCCAAAGCTGTTGCTGTACACCACCGTGCCGGCGCGCGGCGCAGGCAGCGTCACGGTCACCGGCACGTCGCGGGTCGCCCCGTTGTCCGTGAAGTAGGCGGCATCGTTGAGGATCTGCTTGGTGGAGATCGGCAGGTCCATCAGCAGTTCCTTCTCGGGACGCTTCTCGATGAAGCGCCGCACGAAATCCGCGCCACCGAGATACGGGAACAGCAACCCTTCGCGTACCGCGCGCGGGGCAGCCGAAAACACCGGCATACCCGTCTGGGCATCCTTCATTGCGTCGCGAATGCGATCCCAGCCGCCGGGCATCTTCAGCATCGGCCCGGCGTTCGGGTCCATGCGCAGCTGCAGGAACACCGCTTCGCCCTCAAGCACGGCCTGAGCCGCTGCCTGACGATCCGCGTTCTCCACCTGCGCCTGCACCGAGTCGATCTTCACGTACTGATCCTGCAGCGCATGCACCAGTTCGTGTGACACCGTCTGCCGCAGCATCACCGAGGGGGCACCATCCACTACGTACAGCACCTTGGTGGCGGGATCGTAGTAGCCCACGATCTGCTCTTCGAGCAGCTTCTGCAGCAGCGCCAGCAGGTCCATAGTATCTGGCATCAGGCCCAGCAGCTTGTAGGCCGACTCCTGGCCCGCCAACTGCTTGCGCGCCCGTTCGCTTTCGAGCTGCTGTCGCACGAACGTGCCAACCTCGTCACGGGAGCGCGACTCGATGCGCGGCGCCGTCTTGAATGTCAGCCCCGTTTCCTTCTCGATTTTCGGGACGAACTCAGCGACGAGGTCCGCGTATGGCCCCTCCCCCTTTGGCGTCTTCTCACCGCAGGCGGCGATCGTGGTGAGCGACACACCGGCGCCAAGCAGGCACGCGCGGTACAAGGTGCGGCGACGCGTCGAAGCGGGAAACATGGCTCGCATCAGAATCGATATCAGGTCGGGAACGCGCGCTGCACATACCACGCGATGAAGGGATCTCCCCAAAGCAAGACCAGCATGGCGGCAGGCGCAAGGAAGACCCCGAAGGGCACATCGGGAAACTCGAACGGTGCGTCGGTACCACGCGTGCGCCATTTCACGATGGGACCCACGATGAGCAAAAACACGACGGCGCCCACGAACGCGCCCACGATGATCGTGAGCAATGAACGCTCGGCCCCCAAGGCCGCACCCACCACGGCCATGAGCGTCGTGTCACCGAAGCCCATCGCTTCACGCTTCATGATGACTTCGGCCAGCCAGCCGATGATCGTGATGGCACCGGCACCGGCGCAGGCGCCGATGAACGCCGCCCACGGCGACGCGAAGTGCGAGGTCTCGCCGATGAAGAAGTTCGCGATCGCCGCCATGAGCACCATCACGAGTCCGCTGATCGTGAAGCCGTCGGGGATCAGATATGTCATGGCATCTGTCACAGCGATGCCCAGCAGCACCGTACCGAAGACCGCGACCCGCAGCGCCTCGAAGGTCAGCCCGAACACCACGAAGCTCGCCACCCACCCCAACGCGACGATCAGTTCGACGGCCGGATATTGAATCGAGATGGGCAGGCTGCAGCCGCGACACTTGCCGCGCAGTAGTACCCAGCTCAACAGCGGAATGTTCTCGTGCCAGGCAATGGCGCGCTCGCACTTCGGGCATCGCGAACGCGGACGCACGACACTGAGTTCGGCGGGCCAGCGCGAAATGCACACGTTCAAGAAGGACCCGATCGAGGCTCCGAGCACGAACACCGGCAGCAGAACGAGCGTCAGGAAATCAACAGTGAGTGGCAGCACGGAATTGGGCGAAGGCCAAACGGCAAAGGCGAAACGGCGACGATGAAACGATTACCCGACGCGCAGCGCGTGCAGCAGGATCCCTGCGGCCACCGCCACGTTCAGCGACTCGATACCGGGCGCCATCCGGATCGCCACCCGCGACGTGACCACCGCCGAGATCTGTGCCGACAATCCGGCCCCTTCGTTGCTCACCACCAGCGCGAGATGCGCCGGCAGCGAGTCCGCCGTGACCTGATCGAGCGGCACACCATCGGTGTCCGCCGCCCACACGGGCACGGCGTGCGCCGCGGCATATTCCGCGAACGCGTCCCACGACATCGGCAACGCCGGGTGCACGAAGAGTGCGCCCATCGTGCTACGGACGACTTTGGCGTTCCACAGGTCAACGGTTCCCGGCAAAGCCACCGTCGCGGTGACTCCCAGCGCCGCGGCCGTCCGGATTACCGTGCCGACGTTGCCAGGGTCCTGGAGCGCATCCAGCACTAAGAATCGGCTGAAGGGGCCTTCAGGGGCCCGCAACGACCGCTCCGGGATCGGCGCGACCATGAGCACCCCCTGCGGCGTATCGGTATCGGCCGCACTCTCCAGCTCGGCGTCGCTCACTTCGACCACGGGGACGCCCCGCCCGTCGGCCGTCTCCACCAGCTCCCGCCCGCGGGACTGCTCGCGCAGGCTGGCGGTGACAAGCATCCCGTCGACCGGCAGTCCCGACGCCAGCAGCGCCTCGACCGTACGCACCCCCTCCGCCACAAAGCGGTGCTGCCGCTCACGCGCTTTTCGGCGCTGTAGGTCACGAGCCAGGGTCAGTAGCTTCACGGGTGCAAACGGGTGCGAGTGGGGTATGACGCAGGGTGTGGCACGGGCTATGCCGTGCTTCACACCAGCAGCATCGTGAAATCAGACCAGCAATTCATATCAGGCGACAGCCATGCGTGAGAATACACGACGAAGCAGCAAGTTGGCGATGATCGGCCTCGCGGCCTCGCTTTCGATGGCCGCCTGCGTGCCGCCGACTCAGGAAGAAGTGGCCATGGGTAACGACTACGCGCAGCAGGTCGAGCGCGAGTTACCCATGATCCGCGACCCTGACATCGTACGCTACATCAATCTCCTCGGTGACTCCATCGCCCGGGTCTCCGACGACCGTAGCCTCACCTGGCGCTTCAACGTGGTGGACCAGGGGGAGATCAACGCGTTCGCCGTACCTGGCGGTCACATTTACGTGTACCGTGGCCTCATCGAGAAGACGACCAACATGTCTGAACTCGCCGGCGTGCTGGGCCACGAAATCGCGCACGTCACGCAGCGCCACAGCATGCAGCAGATGGCCAAGGCGCAGCGCGCGAACATCGGGTTGACGGGGCTCTGCATCTTCGTGCCGTCGGCCTGCCAGGGCGTGGCCGGTGCGGCCGTGCAGGTCGGGGCGCAGGCCGGCTTCGCCAAGTTCAGCCGCGATGACGAAGCCTCCGCCGACAAATTCGGCGTCACCTACGTGACGCGCGCCGGGATCGATCCGCGCGGTATGCCCAGCATGTTCCGCATTCTCATCGCCGAACGTGAGCGAAACCCGAGCAGCGTGGATGCCTTCTTCGCCTCCCACCCTATCGAAGAAAGCCGGGTCGCCCACACCGAAGCCGAGATCCAAAAGATCAATCCGCTGGTGCTCAAGTCGCTCACTCGCGACACTCGTGCCTTCCAGACGTTCAAATCGCGCCTGGCGGGACTGCCGCGCACGCCCGCCAAGCGATAATCGTGCGGGCACGCGCTACGGCAGGCGCCCT
Source organism: Gemmatimonadales bacterium (assembly GCA_038316215.1). Classification (GTDB taxonomy): domain Bacteria; phylum Gemmatimonadota; class Gemmatimonadetes; order Gemmatimonadales; family Gemmatimonadaceae; genus Gemmatimonas. The sequence goes on from JBBQAK010000112.1 coordinate 4,239, forward strand.
ACAAACTCGGTGATCAGCGCTTCAAAGCGGCCGGCGACCGCTCGGCCTGCCTCCATCACCTCGGCGTGATTGAGCTTCTCGAGCGAGAGACCGGCCGCCTTGTTGGTAATGCACGACACGGCGGCCACGCGCATGCCGAGCGCTCGCGCCACAATCACCTCAGGTACCGTCGACATACCGACCGCATCGACGCCAAGCCGCTCCAGCATCCGCACTTCGGCCGGCGTTTCATACGTCGGCCCGAGCAGCCCGCAATACACGCCATCATGCAACGGGACGCCGGTGGTGCGCGCTGACTCGTGCAGGAGTGCGCGCAACGCTGCGTCGTACGGATCGGACATGTCCGGGAATCGCTCGTCGCCCGGTTCCACGGCCCCGAACAGCGGATTACGGAACATCAGATTCATGTGATCCGAGATCACCATGAGGTCGCCCGGATTGAACGTGCGGCGCACGCCACCGGCCGCGTTGGAGGCGAAATAGACCTTCACCCCGAGCGCGTGCATGACGCGCACAGGGAACGCGGCCAGCGCGGCGTCGTGGCCTTCGTACATGTGGAATCGGCCGGCCAGCGCGATCACCTGTCGCCCGCCCAGCATACCGATCAGCATCTGTCCGGCATGGCCGGCCACTGTCGCCGTGGGGAAGCCCGGGATGTGCGAAAAAGGCATGCGCACGGCGCGCTCAATGCGATCGGCTAATCCGCCTAACCCGGAGCCAAGCACGATGCCGCACACGGGCATGGGCGCATCGGGCCCGAGACGCTGCCGGATATACTGCGCGGCCACCTGAGCAGCGGCAGCCCCAGGGGCCATCTGCTGCGACTGGAACGACTGGGTCTCGAAGGCGCGCTCACTCATACGGTCACCGTAATGTCTTCAGCGTCGGCGAGCAGGTCGCCGATCTCGATCGCGATCGTCTCGCGTAGCGTTTCCCGCTCCACGTGCGGCAGAAACGCCGAGTCGAACGACGTGATGGCCAGCATCGCGAGCGTATCGAGATCAAAGTTGAGGTGCTGGGCACAGCGCACATACTCGTCGGTGAGCGACACGCCGCTCATCAGGCGGTTGTCGGTATTGATCGTGACGACCGCCCCCATGACCACGTAGCGCGCCAACGGATGATCGGCGAAGGTGGAGACCACGCGCGTCTGTACGTTGCTGGTGGGGCACACTTCGAGCGTGATCCGATGGTCGATCACGTAGGCTTCCAGCGACGGATCTTCGCGCAGCCGTGTGCCATGGCCGATTCGATCGGCAGCACAGCGATGCACCGCCTCACGAATGCTGGTCGGACCATCGCCTTCGCCCGCATGCACCGTCACCGCAAGATCGTGATCACGGACGTAGTCGAACGCCAGCGCATGTGCCGTGGCCGGGTTTCCGAGCTCGCCACCGGCAAGGTCGAAGGCCACCACGCCCTTGCCCTTGTACGCCACCGCCAGCTCGGCCATCTCCATCGCGTGCGGCCACGGGAAACTGCGCAGCGCGCAGACGATCACGCGGGCCAGTGTCCCAGTCTCGTGCTCACCGCGCGCGAGGCCGCGCAGCACCGCCTGCATCACGTCGTCGAGGGGCAGACCGCCGCGCACATGCAACGCCGGGCAGAATCGCGCTTCGATGTAGCGTACGCCGTCGAGCGCCGCATCGAGCACGAACTCGTGCGCGATGCGCTCCAGCGCCACGGCGTCTTGCATCGTCGCCAGCGTCACGCTGAAGCGTGCGAGGTAATCCTCGAGATTGCGCGCGTGGTCCACCCGCATCCAGTCGCCGAGCGCCGTGACCGTCGCCACCGGTAGCGCCAGACCGCGTTCCACGGATAGCTCGAGCAGCGTGGACGGCCGCACTGAACCGTCGAGGTGACAGTGGAGATCGGCCTTCGGCATGCGCTGCACGATCTCGATGAACGCCGGATTCACCGTACTCACGACGTCGCCTCCGCGCTGCCTGGTTCGGGGGACGCGTCCATCTTCTCGCGCACCGGCACGACCCGATAGATGGAGCCACCAACGAGCGCCTGTTTCGCGTCGACTGGCAAACCGCGGCTGTCGGTGAGGCGCTGACGCCCGGCATCCACCTCGACGGCGAGTTCGGGGAAGAGCGCACGGACGGCATCGACCGCCACCGACCCGTGCGGTACCGACACTCCACGCTCGTTCACGTACACCCGCAGTGAATCCGGGCCAGACAGCGGAGAAACGACATCACTCATTTCGGTGCCCCCGCGCCAACGGCGCGAATACGTTCGGTCGCATCGCCGCGCACAGGCTGCGGCAATTCCTTCAAGTAGCTCGCCAGCATATCGATGTCACGCACGGCCAGCACTTCAACCGAAATCGTGCGTGCCAGCAAGGCGCCGTCGGCGTCGTCAATCATGAAGTCGTTGATGGCTAGCGAGTAAATCCGGTCGGGATCGAGCGGCGCTCCGTTGGCACCAAGTACGCGCACGACGCGTTGCCCCTGCGGCTTGACAGGATCGTACTCGATCGTGAGTCCACTCACATGCGAATTGGGGCGCCCGCCCCAAACCCAGCGTTCCGCGTTCATGACGAGATCGCGCCCACGCATCCGGACGCGCACGAGCACATTGCCGAACGGTGAAATGCCATGCACACCACCGAACGTGATCGCCCCCGCGGGGACATCGGTGCGGATACCGCCGTTGTTCCACGCGCCGAAGTCGGCGTTGCCCTTCACCCGAGCCGCGTCAGCCACGAGGTTGCCGAGAGCGTACTGATTGCCGCGACGCAGAAAGGCTTCGGCTATCGTCGCCACCGGACGGTCCATTCGTGTCTGCACCTTCGCATTGGCCGCCGTCACGATCGAGTCCACGATCGGATCGGCACCGGCTCGCTCTTCGCCATAGACGTTGCGGATCTCAGCGCGCGCCTGGCCGCCATCGAGCGGGATGTCGACCACCGCGATGGCCCGACCGTTCGACGACGTTTGCACCACCGGCATATCGCGCCGACGCAGCACGATATTGGTGTGTGAGTGGCCCATCACGAACACGTCGGGCGTGTCGGTGAGCTTCTCGATGATGTCGAGGCCACCGCCCGAACACACGTCAGGCGTGTCGCGATCACAGCGGGCGCCATCGTGCGCCAATGCAATCACGATCTGCGCGCCACCCGCGCGCAACGCGCGGACCCGCTCGCTGATGATCGGTGCCGCGTTGAGGAACGTGAGCTGTCGCACATTGCGCACTTTGGTGGACGTCGCCGTGTGCTCGCCGGCGGTGCCGACGATGCCGATGCGCACACCGCCGCGCACCACGACGGTGTCGGCGCGCATCCACGGCAGCGGGCGTCCGTCGGGTCCGCGTACGTTGGCGCCCAGCACCGCGTACCTCAGCTCCTTGAGCCGCATGCGGAGCGTATCCTGCCCAAAGTCGAACTCGTGATTCCCGATCGCGCCGGCCGCCACGTGCAGCCGGTTAAACACGGCCACTGTCGGCTTGCCGGCGTCACAGTCGGAGGCCGGCGCACCGGAGAAGAGGTCGCCGGCATCGACCACGACACTCTGGCATTGGCCGGTGCACTCGCGCTGCGCCTTCTCGATCGCCGCCGACAGCGCCACGGCGCCACCCTGCGTGCGCCCGCGCTCGTCCGGGCGGTTCGAGAGTGCGCCATGAAAATCACTCATACTGATCACGCGCAGCGTGCGCCCGGTCGGCGCGGTCGCGGACGCGGTCGCGGACGCCGCCGGCGCACCACCGGCCGCTTCGCCCGCGCGACCGCGATTCTGCTCGCGATAGGCGATCGCCCGCGCCGCGGCCGGTTCCAGACGCCAGTTGACCGTGGCGTACGCGGCCGGATCGAGCGTGCCCGCCTTGGCGACGTCGTCGATGATCAACGAGCGGATATCGACGTCTTTCTGAAATACGACCGGCGCGTTGGCCAGCATGGCGTAGCCACCGCCACCACTCTGGCGGTAGTTGTTCAGGGCCATCGTGAACGAGTCAGTAGGCTGCACGGCGCGGCCGTTTCGCGTCAGCGTCGTGATGCGCGAACCGGCCGGCTTGGTGAGATCGATGACGTAGTCCACACCCGAGACCACGTCGAAGTTGAAGCCGGGAATTTTCGGATCCACCAACCCACCGGCGGGCGCCGTGCCATCGGGTGACAGGGTGCGGTAGTACAAGGCCGACTGCTCGAGAAACGCGCGCAGCTGCGCACCGGTAATACGCACGGCCCGCAGCGTATTCTCGTATGGATAGAGTCGCGACAGCGCCGCCTGCGTGACCGCGCCAGTGTCGAGCGTCGCATCAAGCGAGAAGGCAGCCGTGGCCGCGAGCTCCGCGCCCGACTCGCGGCGCATCACTTCGTTGATCAGATCGGTGATCGGTGCGTCCACTACGCGCGAGCTGTCGGCGCGCCACGTCACCGCCGTGCGACCTACCGGCGTGGTCACCCAGGTGACCGTGGCCCTGTGCGTCGCAGTAGACGCCGCCAGCACGGCGGGTGACTCGGCGTGGCCGGCCACCTTGACCGACTGGCCACGGTGCTGCACGACCGCCCACTTGCCCTTGGACTTTTCGAGCGTCAGCGTGGCCAGCGCCACCGATGCCGCCCAGTTCCGGGGCTGCACCAGCAGCGCGCCGTTGATCGTGGAGTCCACCAGTTCGCGATGCGAGTGACCGTACACCACGAGATCGATGCCGTTGATCTCACGCGGCACGCGCGCGGCAACGTTTTCCGAGGCAAGCCCCGTGGCGACGGTGTCGTAGGTCGCGGCCTCGTCCAATCCAGAATGCAGGAGCACGACGACCACGTCGGCCTTCCGTCGCTTCACCTCCGCCACCGTGCTGCGCACCGACGCCACGATGTCGGTGACCGTGAGACCGGCCTCCCGCAGATTATCGCGATCCCAGAGCATCGAGCCAGGCGTCGTCGCGCCGATGATCGCGATGCGCACGCCCACTCGGTCGATCAGCGTGTACGGCGCCACGAACGGGCGCCCCTGCGCGTCGCGCACATTGGCTGCCACGAAGGGGAACGCCGCCTTGGCGATCGCCGCCCGCAGCGCCGGCACACCATAGTTGAACTCGTGGTTCCCGATCACCGCGGCGTCATAGTGCATGACATTCATCGCGGCGATCACCGGATGCACCGGCGGCGGGGCGATCTTGGCCGCCACGTACAGGAGGGGATTCCCCGAAAGGATATCGCCGCCCTCGACCAGCAGGACCCGGCCCGGGTTGGCCGCACGGACCGAATCCACGATCGTGGCGGCCCCGGCTAGCGAGCGGGCCGGATCGGGCGCGTTGGCGTAGTAGTCCCAGCCCCGCAGACGTCCGTGAACGTCGGTGGTAGCGGCAATGACCAGATCAAACCGTCCCGACTGCGCAGGCAGCGGGGCGACCGCAGCCAGTGTCAGCACAGCCGCGAGAAAGTACGAAGGCAAGCGTCCCATAGTGGAAAGCTAGCAACGGCGGTAGCGAACCGCTTGCCCCTCCTCTCTGCCCTCGCGAACTTGCCCGTGTCGGTTCCGGCCGCCGATACGCTTCCGTTACACCGTCGTGGCGGTCC
>JBBQAK010000051.1:0-13585 GCA_038316215.1 Gemmatimonadales bacterium
GTGGACCTGAACGGCAGATCGCCTTGCTCCGTCACCGGCAGGGCGTCCATGTCGGCGCGCAGCGCCACCACCGGGCCCGGCTTGCCGCCGCGCAGCACACCGACCACACCAGTCTTGCCGACATTCGCCGTCACCTCGAAGCCGAGCGCGCGCAGATGCTTCTCGACGAGGGCCGCGGTGCGTACTTCCTGATTCGACAGTTCGGGATGTTCGTGAATATCGCGTCGCCATGCCACGACTTTGGGCATCACGGCCGTCATGCGTGTTTCGATCTCGGCCGCGAGCGGATCGGTGGCTTTGCTTTGCGCGGAAACCGGTGAAGCGGCGGCCGACAACACGAGCGCGGCAGCGGCGAGCGAACGGTAGTGTGTGCAGCGCGTCATAGTGGAATGTCCGGTATGTAGGGTGTTCAGGATTCGGTGACGATCGCGTCGGCTTCGATTTCTACCAGATACTCCGCGCCCACCAGCCGCGCCTCGACCAGCGTATTCGCCGGTAGAATGTGGCCGAAGCGCTCGCCGTGGGCGCGGGCGACCGGCTCCCAATGCTCGACGCTCGACACGAACACGCGAGTGCGCACCACGTCTTCGAGCGTACCGCCGAGTGACTGGATCGCCCCGGCGATTTTGTCGATCGCGAAGTGTGCCTGCGCCGCCGCGTCGGTGCCGCCGATCAGGCGATCGCCATGCGTCGCGGTGGTGCCGGACACGGTGATCTGCGAGCCTTTACGCACCGCGCGACTGTAGCCTGCCATCGGCTCCCACACCGTGCCGCTGAGTGCGAGTGTACGGCCGTTGACACCCGGGCGGGTGGTGAATGGTGCAGGGAACTGTGCCACGTGATGACTGAGGTCGCCGCTGGCCGTAAGATACGGCGCATGGCGATACTCGTCACCGCAGTCACCGGGAATCGCGGTGAGGGCTGACTGGGCCTCGGCGATGGTGCGACGATCGTCGCTGTCCATGGTGAAGGTGAACAGCTTCGCAGTATCAGCCACGTGTGCCGACTGTCCGAGCCGCGCGCCAATGATGACGCCTGCCACACCGGGTTGGTCGAGTACCCACCGACTGGCCACGGCGGCAATAGACACGTCGTGCTTCGTGGCGACGGCGTGCGCGGCACGCAACAGTCCTTGAAAGGGTGCCCAACCACCGGCCGTCCGAATAAACCGGCCGTATTTCATCTGCGACCAGGTCGTGAGCGATTCCCAGTCGGGTTCGTCAGCACCGAGCCAGCGCTCGCTGAGAAATCCGCCCAGCAGCGTACCGTAACAGAGCAGCCCAACACCGTGCGTACGCGCATACGGCGCGAGCTTCGTGGTGAAGCGCGTATCGAGCATGGAGCCGCTCACCTGATTGCTCGCCACGCGAATGCCGCTGGCGATCGCCACGCGCAGGTGTGCGGTGTCCACGTTCGTGAGACCAATCGCGCCGATGCGCCCCGCATCGCGTTCGGCTTCCAGATGCCACAGCGCATCGAGCCATCGCGGATCGGCGAAGGTCCACGCGTGAAATTGCAGCACATCGATGCGGTCGGTGCGCAGTCGCGCGCAGGCGCGATCGACGGCGGCGCGCACATCCGCTGCACTGACCGGACCCGGCTCTGGCACCCATTTCGTCAGGCACTGCACCGCGGCGCCAGGCATCACCTGCTCCTGGAAAATCCCCGCCACAATCTCAGCCGATCCATAGTGATCGGCCATGTCGAACGTGGTGAAGCCGTGCTCGACGTACTCGGTCATCGCGTGCGCAGCCGCATCGCGATCGAACACGCGGCCGTCGCGTTCCATATCGGCCAATTGCCAGAGGCCGGTGAGGACGCGGGATATCTCGAGACCGGGTGCCAGCGTATAGCGGGGAATCGTCGTCATCAGCGTGTTCAATCGCCTGTTGAGAGGGTCGACTATTCAGGAGGAAGCACGGACGTGATCGCGCGGAGGTCGCCGCCGCGGCGGGCGAGTGCGCGCGTTTCGCGCCAATAGATCGCGCTGCCGATCATCATTACAATGACCCACACCGGAGTGGAGCGTGCATACCACACGGATACATCGGCATGTAGATCGCGCCACGTATGCACCACCAGCAGTACCGATAGCAGTACAACGGCACCGCCTGCTACCGCGATCTGCAGCGTACGGGACGGCAGCACGCGCATAGCCCGGGCAAGCACGGGATTGCGCGCCGGCAGTCGGAGCACCGAGAGCGACATGATGATGAAGTTCACCAGCATGGCCGTCACCAGGATGTCCACGCCGAGAAAAAAGTCGCCGGCGAAGTGACCACCGAAGATGCCGATGGTCGCCAGAATCGCCGAAACGAACAACGCGACGTGCGGCGTGCCGAAGCGTGGGTGTACCGCGGCCAGCCTCTGGGGAAACACGCCGTCCTCGGCCCAGGCGAAGCACAAGCGTGACACGCCTAGCAGCATACCGGGCAAGTCGTTGATCAGCGACACAGCCGCGCCCGACACCATGATGATGGCTACGATCGGCGACGTGAGCGGTGACAGCAGTCCGGGCGCTGTGACATCGCGCACGCGACTTTCCGCCGCCACGTGCCACCAGGGGACCGTGTGATACACGGCCGCGGTAAAGAGGAAGTAGAACGCGCCCACGATCGCGATAGTGAGGCCGATCGCGAGCGGAATGGATCGTGATGGGTTCTTCGCTTCGCCGCCGGCCTGTGCGATAGCATCGAAGCCGATGAAGCTCGAAAAAAGAATGGCGGCGGCTGGTGGCACGACGACCCAGAACGACGCGCGTGCAGGCTCTGGTGGTAGCGCGCGCTGTTGACCCTCGAGCATCGCCATGTATTCGCTGGCCGAGTGCGAGAAGCCCGTGACGATGACCAGTCCGCCGCATACGAACATCACCAGCATGAGCGGAATCAGCGTGTTCGTCACGGCGCGAACGCCGCGCAGGTTCACAAACACGAACGTCCAGAGGAAGAGCAGCGCGAGCGCGAGCCGAAGCGAGCGCTGGTCGAGCGCTGCGGCCACGGTGGTCCACTGGGCGGCGGACGCGATGTCACGCAAAAACGGTGGGATCACATACGATACGACTCCGATGGCGATGCACAGCCCGAACCACTGCGAGAAGCTGGCGAGGAAGCCGGCATACGGGCCGATCGCGCGACTCGCGTAGACGTAGGAGCCACCGGCGCGCGGCATCGCGCTGCCGAGCATCGCGTAGCAGAGTGCCGAGAGGACGGCGGGGACCGCGGCGAGGGCATACGCCGCCAACACCCAGTTCCCGACGCCGGGCACGGTCCGCTGGAGCGCGAAAGGAACGATGTTGATGCCGGCGCCGACCATCGAGCAGATGCCGGTGGAGGCGAGGGCGACCACGCCGAGCTCGCGACGGAGCCCCGTGGGACGTGATGACCCGGGAGCCGTCACCGCGTGATGGTCAGTTCGCGACCGCCTCGGAAGGCGCGTACGCCGATGTCGGTGTCGTTGAGCAGTAGCAAGGCGTCGGGTCGTCCGTACTGTCGCATGAGGTCGTGCATGAGAGGGGCATCATCATCCCACGGGTAGCCGAACACGACGTCGAAATCGTCGAGGGCACGGCCGAGCTGTAGGTAGCCCGAGGGTCCATCGCCGATCGTGTCGGAGTCGTCGTCACCGCCAAGCCGTTTGTAGCCGGTGGGGAGAAAGCTACCGGTTACAAACTGCGCCCGTGAGTCGAAGCGCTGGGCGAGCCCGCGCGCGGTCGTGACCAGCGAGGCATCGAGTTCGATACCGAAGGCGTCGAAACCCATCATGTCGGCCATGATGGTGATCACGCCGGTCGCCGAGCCCCATTCGAGGAAGCGCGCGCCGGGAGCGCGGTGGGCCACCAAGGCCGCCCGGACCGCGTCATAGTCGGCGGCCACGAACGAATGGAAGTCCCGGTCGCGTACGGTGCGCTCAAATCGCTCCCAGAGGTTCCACCCCTCGGCGCAAAGGGCGTCGAGGCGCGCCTGCAGCGCGGACTCGTCGGCAGCGTGCAGCGAGGTGATCGACTACTCCAGTCGCGCGCGCGTCTCGCCGCTCACGGCGTGGGTCCGCACGGTTTTCATGATGCGAGCCATCTCGGCTTCGTAGCGGTCGCGTTCTTCCGGCGTCCACAGGTCGACATTGGCCGCAGCACGGATGGAGGCGAGCATTTCGTCCACCAACTCACGTAACCGCGGGTTGTGGCGGCGCTCCGGTCCATCCCGATGGGAACTCGTCTGGGCGTTACTCATCGCGGTAATGTTGCGCAGAATCGCGCAATCCGTAAGCCGGGTTCCGGGGGCGAGCGGGAGCGGTTCTTCGACGCCTGCAGCGGTAGCGGCCGAGTTCGCTATGCGCTTTGTAGCGCCGCTTCCGGCCGCTTATACACGTTCACCCCCCACCGCTTCCCCGTCCGCCCACACGTTCGCCCCAGAGGTCAGTCGTGCAGCACCCGCACCGCCGGCGTCTCCAGATCGTCGTACTGCCCACTCTTGGCGCTCCACACGAACGCCAGCACCGCGCCGCCGACAATGATGATGGCCAGCGGTAAGACGAGATAGATGACGCTCATGAGATCGACTCCGTGGTCGTGGGTCGCGCAAAGGTGGTGCTGTACCACGAGCCCAGCACGACGGTGATCGAACTCGTCGGCATCAGGATCGCGGCAATGAGTGGGGTCAGCAGGCCGAATACAGCGAGGCTGGCTCCAACGAGATTGTAACCGATCGAGAGGGCGATGTTGCGGCGAATCACGCGCAACGTGCGCCGTGAGCCGTCCGTGAGTTCCACCAGCGCGCCGAGCCCAGGGCGCGTGAGGTAGATGTCGGCGGTGGCGAGGCAGGCTTCTGCGCCGCCGTGCACGCCGATGCCCACGTGGGCCGCGGCGATGGCCGCGGCATCGTTCACGCCGTCGCCCACCATCACGACGGTCCGTCCTGAGGTGGCTTTCAGTCGTTCGACAAACGCCAGTTTGTCTTCTGGCGATACTGCGCCGATGGAGTCTTGCGCCTCAAAGGCAAGCGCCCGACCCACCGACGCAACCACATCCTGGGCATCACCACTCAGCATCACGGTCCGCCATCCGCGTCCACGCAACTGCTGAAGCGAGTCGAGCGCGTCATCGCGTACCCGATCGCTAAGACCTGCTATAGCAACGATCACGCCATCAATCGCGACTTGGACCAGTGTCATGGTGTGATCGAGGTCATTCATCACACGTTGAAGCGATACATCGACGTGTACGGTCGATTCTTGTATGAATCGCGGTGATCCGATACGGACCATGTGCCCGTCAACGGTGCCCTCAAGGCCACCACCCGCGATGTGACGCGAAGCGGACACCGTGGCCGTGGGCACGTCGGGCCATGCGCGACGAAAGCCGTCGGCCAACGGATGCGATGATCCCTCCTCCAGCGCGAGCACCAGTGGCTTGACCCAGTCCGGACCATGCCAGACGCTCAGTGTGATACGTCCTTCGGTGATCGTGCCGGTTTTATCGAGTACGATGATGCCAGGGGTCGCTAGCAGCTCGAGCGCGTCGCCACCCTTGATCAGCATGCCGCGCCGCGCCGCGCGCGCGACAGCCACCGTAATCGCGAGCGGCGTCGCTAACGCGAGCGCACACGGGCAGGTCACGATCAGCAGCGCGATGGCATCGTCGAGCGCATGGGCCGACGACAGCTGCGACTTGATCACAAACGTACCGGCCGCCACCGCGAGCACGATCGCGGTGAAGAGGCCCGCCATACGATTCGCCATCTGCACGATGGGTGCGCGTCGCTTGGCACTGTCTTCCACCTGTCGCATCAGGTTGGCAATACGGCTCGTCTCGCCAGCCTGCTCCACCGCTACGCGAAGCGGCGATGCCACGTTCAACGTGCCGGCATAGACCATCTGACCCACCGTGACCGATGCCGGACGTGATTCACCAGTGAGCAAGGCCGCATTTACACTCGAATGCCCGTGAATCACCACGCCGTCGGCGGGAAAGGACTCGCCGGCGCGCACATCCAGCAGCATGCCCGGGAGTAGTGCTTCGCTCGGAATATCGCGCGACACGTCGTTCTCGATGATGCGCGCGGTGGTCGGCGCAATGGCATGCAGCTCTTCGGCGGCATCGACGGCCATGCGCTGGCCACGCTGCTGCAGGAACCGCCCGACGAGTAACGCAAAGATCAGTAGCGCCAGTCCGTCGAAGTAGATCGGTCCAGAATTGGTGATCGTATTCATCGCGCCGCGAACGAACCCGGCGGCGAGGGCGATCGCGATCGGTAGATCCATATGCAGCGCACGCGCGCGCAACGACGCCCACGCGCCGGTGAAGAACACGCGACCCGGCCAGATGAACGCTGGTATCGTGATCGCAAAACTCACCCATCGGAAGAAGCGTGTGAATCCGGCATCCATCGTGTTGAGTTCGCCGGCATACAGCGCCAGCGCTGCCAGCATCACATTGATCGCGATGGCACCGGCAATACCGATACGCACCAGCATCGCGCGATCTTCGCGCTTGCGCATGTCGGCGCGCGCCACGCCGCGAAACGGGTGCGGCGGATAGCCCAACGTGTCGAACGACTGCGCAATGCGCGACAGCGGTACGGTGGCGATATCCCACTCGATCACGGCCAGCGACCGTCGCACATCGAGTTCGGCCCGCAACACGCCGGGCACCAGGAGCGGTACGCGCTCCACGAGCCACACGCACGAGGCACAGTGCACGCCCTCGAGATAGAGCTCGGTGCGCGAGAGGCTGTTGGGAAGCGCGGTGACATACAACTTGGCGAACGCCGGATGATCGAACTCATCGTAGCTGCGCCCCGACGCCCGCACCGGTGCTTCGCGACGCTCCGCGAAACCGTAGTACGAATCGAGACCGTGCGCGTGCAGTATGCCGAAGGCCGTATGGCAGCCGCTGCAGCAGAACTGCCGCTCCGCACCGTCCTCCAGCAATCCCTCCGGCACCGGCAGCCCACAGTGCGCGCACAGCGCGTCCGTGGCGACCGCCGCCGGCGTGATCGCGGTGCTCACGGCATCGCTCCTTGGTGCAGGTGGGCCGCTGGGGCCAGCCGCGCATCCGCGCCAGGGCGCTCAGCATTCGCGTGCTGCATCGAGAAGCGTCCGGAGATCGACAGCAGTCCCATCACGAGTACCAGCGCGGCACTCAGCATCGGCAGCCGTTGGCGGAGCGGACCAAACAACCGCTGGGCCCCCAGCCCGACGGCCAGTAAGGCCGGCACGGTACCGAGCCAGAACACCGCCATAGTCAGCACGCCCGCTCGGACGCTACCCGAGCCACCCGCGGTCGCGACGAACACATAGAGCCATCCGCAGGGCAGCATCGTGGTCAGCAGACCGGTCAGCCACGCGCGCGTGGCCATCGGCTGCTCACGCACGGCATGCAGCGCTCCACCCATGGCCCGTTGCCAAGCCTCCGGTACGCGTAGCGCGCCAGAGCGCAGGGCGCCCAAGCGCACGCCGCGCTGTGCAGCGATCGTGCTGATCGCCCATCCAATCATCAGGGCACCGGCCACGACCGCCGCCGCGTGCTGCAGGCCCGCCATGGCGCCCAAGGAGGCCACGCCAGCACCGATCGCACCGGCGATCGCACCGAGGGTGAGATACGAGGTAAGGCGTCCCACATTGTACATGGCATGCGCACGTAGCGCGGCGGCGTCTGTGCTGTTGCCAGACCCGGTATAGAAGCACACGAAGCCTCCACACATGCCGGCGCAGTGCACGCTCCCCACCAGGCTCGCCACCAGAATGCCCGCCGCCGTTCCGACCATGATTAGCGCGTAGGACCAGCGGCTCGCACCGCCGTGATGCGCGTACTCGACGTGAAGTGCGAGGTATCGCGCCTGGCGTTCACGCGCACTTCCCATTCGCCGGGCGTGTTGATCGGCAGCGTGGCGCTGTACACGCCAGCGCCCTCGTCGGTGAGCGTGGCCGTGGTCAGGTCGTTGGCACGCGCGTTGAACAGCACCGTCGCTTCAACCGCCGCGCCGAGCAGCGGCAACGTGTTTTGGTCACGCAGCACCACGCGCAGCCGCGTGGGCTTCCCCACGACGATCGAGTCTGCGAACGCCTGCACACCCCAGCCGAGATCGAGATTGCGATGCGTCTGCGCCAGTGTAGAGTCGTAAAATACGGCCTTCTTGTAGTAGTCCGGCTCGACCGCGAACGAGGGATCGTTATTCGCAATTCGCATCATCACGAGGTTCGCGGCCACCGTGACGCTGAGAATCGCGGTGATGCCGATGGGCCAGCCCATGCCCGCTTTCATGGAAATTTGCCGGTTGGCGCGTTGCCGACCGGGCCGAGCAGCCGGTAGTTCACCGACTCCTGATAGCGACGGCCGTCGGTGACACTGATGGTGATCATGCGCTCGCCGTTCGCGAAGGCACGGCGCGGGAGAAGCACGAACAGACTCGTCGACCGCGTGGCACCGGCCGCGACCCGCAGCGGATTCTCCGGCGCCACGACGGTGATCTCGTCGGGGCGCATACCCGCCTGCGTGATCCCGTCGAGCGTGACCATGTATTCCATGGCCTCACTGCCACGATTGGTGATCTTGATGCGAATCTGATTGGAGACACGCCCATCGGCTTCTTCCGTGAATGGGCCGTCGAGTCCGCCGCGCAGCACGGTGAGATCGGCCGATTCCTTCAGGAACAGCGCGGTGATCAGGCCACCGATCAGGATCGTGAGTACGACCGGATAGAGAATCGTGCGCATGCGCAGCAGCTGCCGCGGCATACCGGCGATCGCATCCTGTGACGAGTAGCGAATGAGCCCAGTGGGCTTCCCGACCTTTACCATGATGTCGTCGCAGGCGTCGATGCACTGTGTGCAGTGCACGCACTCCATCTGCAGCCCGTTGCGAATGTCGATACCGGTCGGGCACGTCTGCACGCACGCCCCGCAGTCGATGCAGTCGCCCGCTTTCGGATCCCGGGTCTTGCTCGCGTGCTCGCGCGGTTCGCCACGGACGTAGTCGTACGCGACGATCACCGACTGGCGATCGATCAGCGCCGCCTGCCAGCGGCCATAGGGACAGACGATGAGACAGGTCTGCTCACGGAAGTAGGTGAAGTTGAACCACACCAGTCCGGTGAACAGGACCACAAAGAAGAATGCCGTCGGATGCTCCGACGGAGGGTTCGTCATCCATCCATACAGCTGATCGGTGCCGACAAAGAAGGCCAGCAGCGTGTGCGACACGAACAGCGCCATCGCGAAGAACGTGAGGTACTTCCCAATACGCCGCGGCGTGAACCACGAGCCCTGCTTGTCGAGATTCCGAGCACCCGTGTAGCCGCCGTCGAACCAGCGTCCGATCGGACGGAACAGGAATTCGAGATACACCGTCTGCGGACAGGCCCAGCCGCACCACGCGCGCCCAAAGAGCGCGGTGATGAGGAAGATGCCGATCACCCCGCTGCCCATCACGAGCATGAACAGCAGCGTATCGGTGGGCAGGAACGTGTAGCCCATCAACGTGAACTGGCGGCGTGGCAGGTCCATGAGAAACACGGGCTTGCCGAACAGGCGCAGGTGCGGTGCCGCAAAGAACGCGAACATGAGCGCATAGGCGACGACCTGCCGCTTTTTCCACCACGCGCCATGTGATGGCTTCGGGCGGATCCAGCGGCGGGTGCCATCTTCATTAAGCGTGGGGAGTACGCGCCCTGATGGCGGTCGCCCCACCGGGGAACTACCCATGCTTGGTGGCGCGGTCGTGCTCACGGAGTAACCGGTGTTCCTTGTGGGGCCTTCGGGTTCACGGGATTCGATCCCTGCAGCGACGCGACGTAGGCCACGACCTGTTCCACCTGCGTCGGCTTGAGCATGGTGCTCCACGCCGGCATGCCTTTCTCCAGCACACCGTTCGAGACGACCTTATAGATGTCGGTGATCTGTCCGCCGTGAATCCACGCCGCGTCGGTCAGATTCGGGCCGATCAACCCACCGGCGTCCATGCGATGACAGGAAGCGCAGTAGGTCTTGAATGTCTCTTCGCCTTCATGGATTGCGTCCTTGTCTTTCACCAGCGCCAGCAGCTTGTCGCCGGAGACCTCGCCGGTCGGCGCGGGATGGGCCGCCGCGAAGGCCTTCATGTCGTCTTCATAGTCCGCGATGCGTCCCTTGCCGTTGCCGACCGGGCCAACGTTGAAGAGATAGATCACGGAGAAGATGATGGTGCCGGCAAACGTCAGTAGCCACCAGCGCGGCATCGGGTTGTCGTATTCCTGGATACCGTCGTACGAGTGTTCGATGAGCCGGTCCTGCTTGGTGGCTTTGTCCTGGTCGTCTTGCGTCGACATGGCTCAGCGCTCCTCGGTGCGGGGCGTGATCACGCGATCATCCTCGAGCGGCAGAAGCGACGCTTCATACAGTTCGCGGCTCCGTGACGGAAGAAATGTGCGGATCGTGATGGCGAGAAAGACGCCGAGGAAGAGCACCAACGCGACCTCGGCGTAGTTCGAGAGATCGGCGTAGCTCATGATGTCGGACAGCTTCATTGGGCCCCCTTCGCCGCGGTGTTCTGCACCTTGATGTCACGACCGAGGCGTTGCATGTAGGCGACGATCGCCACGATCTGCTTGTCCTCGAGTCCCTGCGGTCCGCCTTGCTCCACAATCGCCGCCGCAATCGTCTTTGCCTGTTCGCGGGCCATCGCCGGCGCTCTGTTCAGTGCGTCGCCGTAGGGCACGCCAACCATCGCCATGGCATCGACGCGCGACTGGATCTGCTCGAAGTCGATGGATTGGGTTAGGAAGTGCGAGTAGGCCGGCATGATCGACTTTGCGGTGACGGCGCGCGGATTCTCGAAGTGGCGCACATGCCAGAGGTCGGGATACTTGCCGCCCTCACGTGCCAGATCGGGACCGATGCGACGCGAGCCCCAGAGAAACGGATGCTCGTACACCGATTCGCCCGGCTTCGAGTACTCCCCGAAGCGCTCGGTTTCGTAGCGGAACGGCCGCACCATCTGCGAGTGACAGTTGAAGCAGCCTTCGGCGATGTACATATCGCGGCCGGCCAGTTCGAGCGGCGTGTACGGCTTCACGGACGCGATCGTGGGCACGTTCGACTTGATCAGGAACGTGGGCAGGATCTCGAACAGCGACGCGACGACGACCGCGAGAATGGTGAGCGCCGTAAAGAGCATCGGCGCCCGCTCCCACGCGCGGTGCCACTGCACCTGGTTGAAGCGCGCCCAGAGGCCGGACGCCGGCACGACTGGGTGCGCTTCCACGTACTTCGGCGACAGCGGCGCGGCTTCGATGATCGGTACGTCGTAGCGCGCCGGACGGCGCATCCACGTCATCATGATGTTCCACGCGAAGATGAACATGCCGACGATGAAGAACGAACCGCCGACCACACGCATCCAGTACATCGGGAGCAGTTTGAGCACGGTCTCTACGAAGTCGGGATACGCCAGGCGTCCCGTTTCGTCGAACGCGCGCCACATGAGACCCTGCGTCACGCCGGCGCTGTAGATCGCGACAACGTACAACACGATGCCCACGGAGCCGATCCAGAAATGCAACTCCATGGCCTTCTTGCTGTAGATCTCCGTCTGGAACAGGCGCGGGAGCAGCCAGTACACCATGCCGAACGTCATGAAGCCGTTCCAGCCCAGGGCGCCCGTGTGCACGTGGGCGATGATCCAGTCGGTGTAGTGGGCCAGCGCGTTGACGCTTTTGATCGAGAGCATCGGGCCCTCGAACGTGGACATGCCGTACGCGGTGATGCCAACGACGAAGAACTTGAGGATCGGATCGCTGGAGACCTTATGCCACGATCCACGCAACGTGAGCAGACCGTTGATCATGCCGCCCCACGACGGAGCCCAGAGCATGACAGAGAAAAGCATGCCGACGGTGCTCGCCCACTCGGGGAGCGCTGTGTAGTGCAAGTGGTGCGGACCCGCCCAGATGTACATGAACACCAGTGACCAGAAGTGCAGGATGGACAGCTTGTAGCTGAACACCGGCCCTTCGGCGGCCTTGGGCATGAAGTAGTACATCAGGCCCAGGAATGGCGTGGTCAGAAAGAAGGCCACGGCGTTGTGCCCGTACCACCACTGCATGAACGCGTCCTGCACACCGGCGTAGATGCTGTAGCTCTTGAACAGCCCGGCCGGCATGGACAGGTTGTTGAAGATGTGCAGAATGGCAACCGTCACGATGGACGCGATGTAGAACCACAGCGCGACGTAGAGGTGCCGTTCACGACGCTTGATGAGCGTGCCGAAGAAGTTCACCGCGAACGCGACCCACACCACCGCAATCGCGATGTCGATGGGCCACTCGAGTTCGGCGTATTCCTTGGCCTGGGTGAAGCCCAACGGGAGCGTGATCGCGGCGCTCACGATGATGGCCTGCCATCCCCAGAAGTGGAACTTGCTGAGCCCATCGGAGAACATGCGGGCCTTCAGGAGCCGCTGCGTGGAGTAATAGCAGCCCGTGAAGAACGCGTTGCCGGCGAAGGCGAAAATGACCGCGTTGGTGTGCAACGGACGCAAGCGTCCGAAGGACAACCACTCGACGTTGAAATTAAAAACAGGATTGGCGAGCTGCAGCGCGATCAGGAGACCGACCAGCATGCCCACGACGCCCCAGATGAGCGTGGCGAACAGGAACTTGCGTACGATGTCGTCATCGTACGAGAACCGGTCGAGCGTCGCGGCCGACGCGCGCGGCGCAGCCACGGAGGCCGCGCTGGGTGCGGGGGTCATCGAGTTCCTCTGGCGAGACGTGGGAGGGGCTTCATAGGAGGGGAGTCTAGGCCACTGCACAGGCGGGGCCCGTCAGGTCGTTTACGTTAACATGTCAGGGATTCCCCGATGCTGGGCAAAGCTAAAAGTGGGCGAGACCGGATGGCCTCGCCCGCTTTTCGTGTAATCCTTGAACTCCCGGCCGTTTACGCCACCCGGCGGACCGACGGACGACCCGTCTGGCGGACGGGTACGCGATCGACCACGAATCGCTCGCTCTGCGCCCGCTGGGCTCGCGCCTGCGCGCTCAACTCCTGCGCCGCGCTCGCCGACTCCTCGGCGTTGGCTGCCGCGTTCTGTACCGTGCCATTGAGTGCCGACACCGCATCGCGGATCTGGTTGATGCCCATCTGCTGCGAACGCGTGGCTTGGCCGATCGACTCCATGATCGCGTTCACGCTGCCGATGCGCGTCGACACCTCGCGCAGCTGGACGCCCACTTGGTTCGAAATCGACACGCCACCTTCCACCCGCTGTACCGCCTGATCGATCAGCTCCGCCGTGGTTCGCGCCGCGCCCGCACACCGCAGGGCCAGCGCTCGGACCTCGTCAGCCACCACGGCAAAGCCCCGGCCGGCGTCACCGGCGCGAGCCGCCTCCACCGACGCATTGAGCGCCAGCCTTACCGAACTGGCGTCACTGAGCCAGTCGAACGCGGCCGATATCGGACAGGCCCGTTCGGCCACGGAAGAGGCCAGTTCGGCGGCCGGTGCCGGTGTGAGTGACGTGCACCGCCTGATGACGGCGATGGACGAAACGCGTGCGGCCGCACGTGAAACTGCCAAAATCGTGAAGACCATCGACGAAATCGCCTTCCAGACGAAC
>JBBQAK010000337.1:0-4514 GCA_038316215.1 Gemmatimonadales bacterium
ACGATGACCTCGAGCAACGGCATTTTGTGCACGGGAGAGAAGAAGTGCATACCCACGACCCGATCGGCGTGCGCCGCCGCCGCGGCGATGTCGCGAATCGGGATCGTACTCGTGTTCGACGCAAAAATCGCTCGGGGGGCCACTTCTTGCACTTCGCGCAGTACCGAATGTTTAACCGTGAGCTCCTCGAACACCGCTTCGATCACCAGGTCCGCATTCGCGAAGCCGCTGTAGTCGATCGTGCCGCCCACCAGCGACAGTGTGTCGTCCATCTGCAGGCGTGTGATCTGACGGCGCTTGACCCGCTCGCGCAGCACATCGCGCACCGCGCGCCACCCCGCCGCCACGCGGTCGAGCGACGAATCCTTGAGGCGCACGACTGTGCCCGCTTGCACCGCCACCGTCGTGATGCCCGCCCCCATGAACCCCGCCCCGAGCACGCCGATTTTTTGCACGCGCACGGGCTCGGCCGTCAACCCACGAGCAAGTCCGCTGTCCTTCTTGAGCGCCGTGGTCGCGAAGAAGATCGACACGAGTGCGCGGCACTCATCACTGACCGCAAGTTCACCGAACCGACGCGCTTCCTCCCGCAGTCCGACCTCTTCGCCGTGCAGATAACCGGCTTGAATCGCGTCGATCGCCGCCAACGGCGCGGGATACTGTCCGCGCGTCTTCTTGAGCACCGTCTCACGCGCCTGACGAAACACGACCTTACGACCGAGCGCGTTGTCCTCGAGCAGCACTTCGCTCGCCCCGTGCTTCCGCGCCCGCACCGGCATGGCGTCGCCGCGCGCCAAGGCGCGCACGCGACGGACCGCGACCTCGTGAAGGATCGACGGGTGCACGAGCTCGTGTACGAGTCCCATTTGCCACGCCTTCTTCGCGCGGATGTTCTTGCCAGTGAGAATCATGTCGAGCGCCGCTTGCAATCCGACCGTACGCGGAAGCCGCTGCGTGCCCCCGGCGCCCGGCAGCAAGCCAAGCTGCACTTCGGGAAGCGCCATCACCGTTTTCGGATGCTCGGTCGCGATGCGATAGCGACAGGCCAACGCGATCTCGAGCCCGCCGCCCAATGCGGCGCCATGAATCGCTGCCACAAACGGCTTGGGCATCGCCGCCAACCGATTCAACAGCAGCTGCCCTCCACGCGACAGCGCCTCGCCCTCCGTCCACGTGGTGACCCGACGCAGCTCCTCGATATCGGCGCCCGCGATCCAGCTGTCAGACTTGCCACTCACGAGCATCGCCCCGACGATGGAGGCATCCTGCTCGATGCGCGCGAAAATCTGTTCGAACACCGGCCCCACGCGCGTGTTCAGTGTGTTCACCGGCGAGTTGGGCTGATCGTAGCGTACCGTGGCCACGCCGTCGTGCACGGACAACGATACGCCGGTGGTCGCGTCTTCCATCAGTACAACGCCCTGCGTTTCCGCCGTCATGCGCGCTCCACGATCATCGCATGCCCCATTCCGCCGGCGGCGCATACCGTGAGCATGCCGAACTGTCCGCCGCGACGTGCCAGTTCGTTGCACAGTGTGGTGAGCACGCGTGCTCCAGTGGCACCGAACGGATGACCGATCGACAACGATCCACCCATCACGTTCAGCTTCTCGAAATCGACTTCGCCGACCGGCGCCGCCAAACCGGCGCGCGCCGCCCACGTCGTGGACGCGAGCCCCTCGATATTGCTCAGCACCTGCGCGGCAAATGCCTCGTGCATTTCAATCAGGTCGATGTCCTTGAGCGCGAGTCCCGCCCGCGCCAGCGCGATCGGCACCGCCAGCACCGGCGCTTGCAGCAATTGCTCGGCAGGATCGACTGCGGCGTAGGCATACGAGCGGATGTAGGCGAGCGGCATGTAGCCGTGGGCCTTCGCCCGCTCTTCCGACATGAGCAACACGGCCGCGCCACCGTCGGTGAGCGGCGACGCGTTACCTGCCGTCACCGTACCGTACTGCTTGTCGAACACCGGCTTGAGCGCGGCCAGCTGCTCGTAGGTGGAATCGCGTCGTACGCCGTTGTCGGTGGCGATCATCGCCTCGAACTTGGGCGGCGCCGGAACCGGCACGATCTCGGCCGTCAAACGACCGTCGTTGGTGCCCGCCGCCGCGTACATGTGAGAACGCAGCGCGAAGCGGTCCTGCGACTCTCGACTGATCCCGTTCAGTTTCGCCATCTTGTCGGCCGACTGCCCCATCGACTCGCCCGTGCTTGGCTCAGCAATCGCCGGCGTGATCGGGATAAAGTCTTTGGGACGCAGCTGCGCGAAGGTGGCGAGGCGCTGCGAGAGCGACTTCGCCTTCGACGCAGCGACCAGCACGTCGGTCATCCCCCGCGAGTGCAGAATCGGCACCTGCGTGAGCGATTCAGCACCGCCGGCGATGGCCACGTGGGCATGCCCGAGGGCGATCTGGTCGGCGGCATCGGTGATGGCTTGATTCGCCGACGCACAGGCACGCGAGACGGTGAAGGCCTGCAGCGTTTTCGGGAAGTGCGGCAACAGCGACACTTCCCGTGCGATATTTGGCGCCGTGACGGACTGCACGACGGTGCCGAACACGAGCAGATCGACAGCGCCTCCGTCGAGGGCGGCGCGCTGCACCAACTCGGCGACCGCCAGCTTGCCAAGGTCGATCGCCGTATAGTCCTTGAGGACGGTTCCCGAGCGCGCGAATGGCGTGCGTACGCCGGCGACGATGGCCACACGACGGCCAGTTCCAAAGGTGGGCATCGGTCGAAGGTAACGGCCAATCCCCTAGCGCGGCGAGGGTCCCGACGGCATCTCTGCATGCATGCACGATCCTCAGGACACTCCCGACCCCTTGAGCAACCCTGTGGCCGTGGTGGCCAGACAGGCATTGCTGGCCACGCTCACGGCTGAGCGATTCGACATGCTCGTCGTGGGCGGGGGAATCACCGGGGCGGGCGTGGCGCGCGAGGCGGCGCTGGCTGGCTTTCGCACGGCCCTACTGGAGCGCGACGACTTTGCGAGCGGTACGTCGAGCCGCTCCTCGCGACTCGTGCACGGTGGTGTCCGCTATCTCGAACACGGCCACATCGGACTCGTGTTCGAGTCGAGCCGGGAACGGCGACTGCTGCTGAAACTCGCCCCACACCTGGTGCGCCCGCTGGCGTTCACGTGGCCGGTGTACCGCGGCGCGCGGGTGCCCCTGTGGAAGATGCGGGCTGGACTCACGTTGTACGACGCGCTGTCCTTGTATCGCAACGTTCGACATCGCGCACTGGGTCCCGGCGGCGTGTTGGCCGCCGAACCCGCACTCTCCCCCGAAGGGATGGTGGGCGGGGCCCGTTACTGGGACGCCGCTACCGACGACTCCCGCCTCACGCTGGCCAGCGCGCTGGGAGCCAGAGACGCCGGCGCATCAGTCGCCAATCACGTCGCCGTCGTGTCCGGCATTCATGGCCACGGCATCGCATCCAGACTGACCGGAGTCGTGGTCGAGGATCGACTCACCGGCGCCACGTTTCCCATTCAGGCACGGGTGGTCATTAACGCCACCGGCCCGTGGAGCGATGCCACGGCCGCCCTCACCGGCTCGCCGCAGGGTTCGCAGCTGTTCGGCTCCGCCGGCTCGCACATTGCGGTGCCACGAAGCCGCGTGGGCAACAACGACGCCGTCACGATCGTCTCACCGCTCGACGGCCGCGTCATGTTCGTGCTCCCGGCCGGGGTCCACACTATTATCGGCACCACTGAACGTCCCGCGCAGAGTGGTCCCGACGACATCCGCGCGACACGCGCCGAAGTGACCTACCTACTGCAATCGGTGAATCGTTGCTTCCCGTTCGCGCATCTCACGATGGACGATGTCGTATCGGCGTGGTGCGGCATCCGACCGCTGGCGGCGGCGCGTGCCGGTGAGCACAGCGCAAATGCCGCGTCGCGCGAGCATGCCATCACGCATCGCGCCGACGGTCTGGTCAGCATCACCGGCGGCAAGCTCACGACATACCGCGCGATGGCCGCCGATGTGCTGTCCCATGCGCGCAATGAGCTGCCGAAATCGGGGAGTCTGCCTACGCTGACACATGCCGAGATGCCCAGTGAATCGACACCCTTGCCCGGTGGCGACATTGTGTCACGCGAGGCGACGATGGCCGAAGCACGCAGCACCGCGCACGACGCCGCCGTCGGTGAACGACTCGCGCTGGCGTATGGCAGTCGTTGGCGCAACGTGTGGAGTTACGTGCAACGTGATGCAGCGCTCGGCCGTCGTCTCTCCGACGACTTGCCGTACCTGCTGGCGGAAGTCGCCCACGCGGTGGAGCGCGAGATGGCCGCGACGCTAGCCGACGTGCTGGTACGGCGCACCCACGTGGCCTTCGAAACGCGCGACAACGGCCGCGGCGCGGCGCGCCGTATCGCCCCGCTCATGGCCGCGCGGCTCCACTGGTCGGCGCGCGACACGGCACAGCAGCTCGACGCGTACGATCGGGATGTCGCCCGACTGTTCACGATCGACGACGTCTGATCGCCACGATTCACCCTCGCC
>JBBQAK010000394.1:0-3799 GCA_038316215.1 Gemmatimonadales bacterium
ACGACGTTCCCGCTCGATACTGCACCCACACCACGTCTTTCTCCGCCCGCGACAAACCCGGTCGACCGCGCTCCACCATTTCGTTGCTCCAGTGAGTGTGTGCAACTACGCCCTGTTGCACTCACTGGTTGAATCCACCGCCATCAGACGACAGAGCTCTGATGCTGACATCTGAATCCAACGGAGTTCCGCTACCGAACGCCTGTGCCCCATAGCCAGCTCTCTCGTGCTGACGGTGCCGCGCTGTACGGGTTCCCCTTTTGCGCGGCGGAACCGGGCTGGGCATATTCGCGTGAGATGGTCCGCTGACCCCCCCGCCCACGGCAAGCGATGACCGGATACGATCAGGATCGACCCATTGCCGGATGTCAATGATCGGGATGACACGCCTCGCCGTCGTCGCGCTGACGGCCCTCGCGCTGGCGCTCCTCGCCCTGTCAGGGTGCGTGGTGCGCACGCGGGCGCTGTCGGCGGTGGCGACCCGTGATACGCTCTGGTACGTGTCCGCGCGCAGCCGCCAGGAAGGACGGGACCGTCGCAAGCTTGCGGACACGCTGGAGTACGGCGCGGCGATCTTTGATCGGCCCTCGGTGCGCGACCCCTTTACGGATGGACTCACGCTGACGCTGCGTGACTCCGTGCGGCTCACGCGCGACACGTTTCTGTCTGCGCTTCGCGTGCGCATGTCCACGCAGGTCGCCCCCGATGATTTCGCGGTCTTCTACGTGCACGGCTTCGGTACCAGTCTCGGCGAATGCTGGAATCAGCCGCTCCACGCTCGCGTGCGCTCCGGTTCGACCGCACCGTGGATCGCGTTCTGTTGGCCGTCGCACGGCGCGGGCGTGGCGTGGCCACGGTGGGGCAGCGTGTTCGTACGCGCCTACGAGGATGATACGGCGGCGGTCACGGCCAGCGAACCGGCGTTTCGCCGCGTGCTCGCCGATGTGACCGGCGCGATCGGCTCGACGCAGCTGTTACTGGCCGCGCATTCGCTTGGTGGGCGGCTCGTGAGTGAAGCGATAGCACGGCCGATGCCCGCGACCGATCCCCTCGACGCCGGTACTCCAGTGGACACACCACTCCGCGCGATCGCCTTTCTTGCGCTCGATCACTCGGCGGCGCGATTCGCTGATACCCTCGTGCCTGCGCTGCAGGCGCGTACCCGGCGCCTCGTGCTGTACACCTCCCGGCGCGATCGCGCGCTCGGTGTCTCGCGTCGTTTCCACGATACGCCGCGCGCCGGTCTGGCCGAACCGAATCCCCTGCGGCGTGATGGACTCGAGACGGTTGACGTGACGGAGGCGCTGGCCACCGATGGGTGGTTTCAACAGCTGTTCGGCAATCACCACTCGATCCGACGCGCGTCGGCTACTGTCTGGGACCTGACGCACATCGTCGGTCGCGGCTACTCGCCATCATGTCGCGACACGCTCGGCTTCGGCACGCATGACGCGGACGGTTCATGGCGCCTTCTGGCCGGTCAGCGCCCGGACACCACGCGTCTCCCTCGCTGCCTACCGAATGCGTCTGCGGATAGCGCCGCGCGCTCTCCCGTTCAGCACACACTATGACCCGTTACCCGCAGGTTGCCTTCGTCGTTGTCGCGTCCGCGTTGCTCCACGTCGAGGCGGTGGACGCGCAGCCGCGGCGTCCAGACGAAGGGGGCACCGTCGTGTCGCTGGGTCAGCCGCCGCGCTGGTTGCCGACGGCCGGGGTGGTCACCGGCGTTCAGTCAGGCATCGGCGACCGTGCGGCGGTAAGCGAAGTGCGTCTGGGCGCCTACACCGAGTTGGCCAGTCGCGTGCTCGGGCTTGGCGGCGTGCATGGCGAGATCTACGGGGGCTCGCTCGATACGCGGGGCACCGGTGGTGTACGGTTGCGCGTCGCCTCGCCGTTTCTGCGGATTGCTGCCGGCACGGATTACAGTTTTCGCACCGAGCAGTGGCGTCCGATCGTGTCGCTGGTGCAACCGGTCCGGCGCGGCGGGCTCTTTCGCGATGGGACCGTGTTGCGCTTCGATCTGCTAGGTGGTGCCGAACCGGCGTTTCTAGTCGGTGTGGAGACCCCGGTGCTTCGGCGCGTTCCGATCGGTAAGACGCGTGCGCGTCGCGACTATGTGCCGCTGCGCGTGAAGCCGGCACCGCCGCGCAGCATGATGATTGCCGATCGTGCGCTGCGCGAGGTCATGGACAGTGCACGCTCCGCCGCGCGCAATGTGCGATGGCTGACAGTGCCGTGGGTGGACCACACTGGCGCCGGCGGCGCCGCGAGCGACAAGGCGGTCGTCAAACGACTCGAGGAGTTGCGCGCATCGCTCGACGCGATTGGTGGTGATGTCACGGTGCCGGCCGTCGAGCGCGAGTCGCGCCGGTATCACGACGCGCTCGATCTCGCCTTCTCCATGGCCGTCGCCGCCGGTAATGCGCGACCCGGCGTGCCGTCGCCGAGTGGACGGCGGGTGGCCGAACAGGCACGGCAGGTTTTGCTCGAAGAAGTGCTGCTGCCCTACGATCGTCTGCTTGGTCAGAACAAGAAGGACGATACCACGATCCCGTTTGTCACGTTGGCGCGAGGCGCGTTTCTTCGATGGCTACATGTTTCATCCGGTGTGGCGCCCGACGCGATGGCACCGACGCTGGAAGTGTTTTCCGCGTTGTTGGAGATCACCGAACTACTGCGGGCCGAGGCTCACCGCGAATGGGGAAGTGCGCGCAACGTGTGGTTGCCGTTGCAGCTGGCGCTACGTCCCGAACAGTACGATTCGCAGGGGGAACTCGACGAGCTGCTCACGCGCGCCACTCGGGAGCCATTCCGCGAAGGGAACTCCGTGTCTTACATCATCAACGAGCAGTTTCAATGGCAGCTGAGTCGCACGATACGCGCCGCTGAAGACTACCACGTGCTTTGGATTCACGACTTCCGGGGGTACGACGCGCAGGGACATCCTGACGAAATGAGCTTCCGGCACGTGTTGCGCTCCTACTACACGGCCATGACGGCCCGTGTGCGAGAATACGATCGTACGGGGCGTTTTCCGACATATCTGATCATGCTCGACCAGTTCTTCTACGAGGCGCGCAAGGCGCGGCTCTGGATGAGCCTTCTCGAGGATCCGATGCACCACCGGGTGGATCTCGGTGCGGACTACGCGGCGTGGGAGGACTCGCTCGCTGTGGCGCAGCGAGAGCTGCTCGACGCGGTCAACAGCTCGGCGCTGCTCACGGCGCAGCGCCGACAATACGGTGAGGAGTGGCTGCGGAA
Organism: Gemmatimonadales bacterium; assembly: GCA_038316215.1. Taxonomy (GTDB): domain Bacteria; phylum Gemmatimonadota; class Gemmatimonadetes; order Gemmatimonadales; family Gemmatimonadaceae; genus Gemmatimonas. The sequence goes on from JBBQAK010000394.1 coordinate 3,262, forward strand.
GCTCGTGAAGGTGCACGTCAATATCACGAATACGTCCGATCCCACGTTCTGGAGCTGGGGTCTCGTGACCGGCTTCCCTGTGCCCGACACGTGGACGCGCGACCACCGTAAGGTGGCGTTCTACGACATCTCCGAGGAGGACCCGAACCGCGGCGAGGCGATCCTGACCGGCGCGGGCGTGGGGGAGCACTACGCCAATCTGTCGTGGGAGGACCGGTCGCTGTTGGTACGTGGTCCGGCGGCGCTGGCGCTCAAAGGCGCCGCCCGTCAGCTCCTCGAAACACACGGGATCACCGGCGATCGTGTTCCCGCGGTCCTGCAATCACGAGCGCTGCCGGATGGCTACGCGGAACGGGTGGAGCGTGCAGGAACCGACGGCGGGCGTCGGCTCCGTGCGGCGATCCTGCAGAACGGGACGGGCTACAGCGACAAGCAGATCACCGTCGCAAAGGCGCTGCTGTACACGCTCATGCCACCCGGATCGGTGATCAAGATTCCCGACTCCTTGTGGAACGGCACGTTCTGGGGCTCGGCGCTG
>JBBQAK010000187.1:0-7646 GCA_038316215.1 Gemmatimonadales bacterium
GAAATGTTGTGTCGTTGTTGCGGTTGGCTGGCGCTGACTCTCGTGCTTGCTGCCGTTACGGCCACGCCCGTCGAGGCGCAATACTTTGGCCGCAATAAGGTGCAGTACGACCGCCTCGACTTTCGCATTCTGCCCACCGACCATTTTCGGGTGCACTTCTATCCGGCGGAATCATTGGCGACGGTGGATGCCGCACGCATGGCCGAGCGATGGTATGCCCGACACCGAGGTACGTTGAACCTCGAGTTCACCGCGAGTCCGCTCATCTTCTACGCGGATCATCCTGACTTCCAACAGTCGAATGTGATTGAAGGCAGCATTTCTCAGGGCACGGGCGGTGTCACCGAAGGCCAGCGGGAACGTGTGATCATGCCGTTCACCGGCGTGTACGCAGAAACCGATCATGTGCTGGGGCACGAACTGGTGCATGTGTTTCAGTACAAAATCGCGGCGGCGTCCAAGTCTGGTCTTCGGTCCATTGGAAACATTCCGCTCTGGCTCATCGAAGGCATGGCCGAATACCTTTCCCTCGGTCGCAATGACCCCAACACCGCGATGTGGCTCAGAGACGCAGTCCGTCGCAACGATCTGCCCACTGTCGATCAGCTGACCCGTGACGGACGCTACTTTCCGTACCGGTATGGGCAGGCTTTGTGGGCCTACATCGGCGGCACATGGGGCGATGATGCTGTTGCGCGCGTGTATCGCGCGGCGCTTGCCAAGGGATGGGCGGCCGGCGTGCAGTCGGAACTGAGCATGAATCTCGATACGCTCAGTAGCCGGTGGCACACGGCTATTCGTAGTGCGTACGGCTCTGCCGTGGACGCGCGCACCGCGCCCGATCAGCTCGGGCGTGCGGTTGCCGCTTCCGCCGATCGTGGCGCACAAAATGTGTCGCCGTCGGTCAGCCCCGATGGCCGCATGATGGCGTACTTCTCCAGTCGTGGCCTGTTTGGTGTGGATCTCTACGTGGCCGATGTGGCCACTGGTCGAGTGGTCAGGCAGCTCACGTCGGTCACGTCGGGCACGCATTTCGATGAATTGAGTTTCATCAGTTCTGCCGGCACGTGGTCTCCCGATGGCAAGCGTTTCGCCTTTGCGGTATTTGACGCGGGCGATCAGGACCTGCGCATCGTGAACGCACAGTCCGGCAAGGAAGAGCGCCGCATCAAGATCGACGGAGTGACGGCGATGTCAGATCCTGCCTGGAGCCCGGACGGCAACCGCATTGCGCTCAATGGCTTCAAGGGTGGATTGTCCGACCTCTATGTGTACGACCTGAACACCAATCAGGCGCAACAATTGACCAATGATCGCGAAGCGCAGATTCAACCGGCGTGGAGTCCGGATGGTTCGTTGCTCGCCTTTGCTACGGACGCCGGCACCGACACTGATTTTGCAACGCTTCGCTTCGGTGACATGCGGCTGGCCACCATCGACGTGGCTACTCGGTCCGTCCGACTCCTGCCGACGTTGGGGGCGCGCAAACACATCAATCCGCAATTCACGCCAGATGGACGCGCGCTGATGTTCGTTTCTGATGTGGATGGGGTGAGCGACATCTACAAAATGTCATTAGGGAGCGGGGGTGTGCAGCGGATCACGAAGGTGGCCACTGGCATCTCCGGGATTACGGGATTGTCTCCCGCCATTTCGGTTGCACGCAACAGTGGCACGCTGCTGTTCTCGGTGTTCAACAATCAGGGATTCAGCATTCGTGCCTTGGACGCCGAGCAGATTGCACAGGCGCCGGTGTTTGCGCAGGGCACCCAGGATCTGGGCGTGCTTCCTCCCGCACCGACTACAGTCGGCCCCGTCGCCGCCTATCTCGACAATCCAACCGTCGGCCTTCCCGCGTCGATCAACACACGCACCGTCCCGTACAATGCCAACATCAAGCTGGATTTTGTCGGAGGCGCGCAGCTGGGCGTGACCGGTGGCGGTGTATTCGGCAATGGTGTCAACGGCGGCGTTTCGCTTGGGTTCTCCGACGAACTTGGCAACAAGACCATTCAAGGTGTCGTGAATGCGCAGGGTGACCTGAAGGACTTGGGCGGTCAGGTGCTCTACCTAAACCGCACCCGACGCATCAACTGGGGCGTCCAAGGATATCACGTGGCGCAGATTGGTGGGTTCTCCACGTATGGCACGACGACCGTCACCTCGAACGGCGACGACTTCGAAGCGTTGGTCTATACGCGCCAGTTACAACGGCAATACTTTCAAAACCTGCAGTTGCTCGCGCAATACCCGTTGTCTACCACGAGGCGTCTGGAGTTTTCCGTGGGAGGCCAGCGTATTGCTTTTGGTCGGCAGGTGGACTCCACCTACTCCGTAGGGAACCAGGTGGTGCGGAGATCGAGCCGGTCCGTGCCAAGTGCCGACGCCGTCACATTCGGCACGGCGACGGCGGCCTTTGTAGGCGACTATTCATTCTTCGGGTTCACGTCACCAGTGGCGGGAGGTCGCTACCGTTTTGAAGTGTCACCCAGCATTGGCGCGCTGACGTATACTACCGCCATTGCGGATTACCGTCGGTATCTTTTGCTGCGGCCACTCACGTTTGCCGTGCGCGGACTTCATTTTGGGCGCTACGGCGGCGATGCATCGAGCGATCGCATTCAGCCGTTGTATCTCGGTCAGCCCGCCCTGATTCGTGGTTACGACGCGAATTCCTTTGATGCCTTGGAGTGCACCGGCTTGGGAAGCAGCGGGGATTGTCCCGAGTTCGGACGACTCACCGGCACGCGACTGGGCGTGTTCAATGCAGAATTGCGAATTCCGCTACTCGGCAACGAGCAATTCGGACTCATTCCATTCTCCTTCCTGCCGGTCGAAGTATCTCCGTTCGTTGATGCCGGGTTGGCGTGGAGTGCGGGAGACGCGGTGGATTTCCGTTTCTCCCGAACGGCAACCACCCGCGTCCCGGTGTTCAGCACAGGGGTGTCGGTGCGCGCCAGCCTGTTCGGCTATGCCATCGCCGAATTCTACTGGGCCAAGCCGTTTCAACGTCCGCAAAAAGGGTCGGTGTTCGGATTCCAGCTGCAACCCGGCTGGTAACGCCAGTTGCGATATGAGGGGCGAACGCCGTTTCGCCGATTCCCACGCGTGCGTTGCGCGTTGCTACCGCGGTTGCTGCCGCGGTTGCTACCGCTTCACGACCACAGAGACACGCCACACGGTGTTGCCGACGTCGTCAGCAACGAGAACTCCTCCGCGCGTGTCGAGTGCCACGCCGACTGGTCGTCCCATCGCTTTCCCGTCGGCATCGAGGAAGCCGGTCAGCACGTCCATCGGTGACCCGGAAGGACGGCCCGCGCTGAATGGCACGTAGACTACCTTGTATCCACTCGACGGCTTCCGATTCCATGAACCGTGCTGGCCGATGAACATGCCGCCCGAGAACATGGGAAGAAGACCATCGGCGTGCGACCACGCGAGTCCGAGTGATGCCGTGTGCGACCCGAGTGCGTAATCGGGCGTGGTCGCGCTCGAAACCAGATCCGGTCGCGGTGGCTTTACCCGATCGTCCACGTGTTGACCGAAGTAGCTGTACGGCCAGCCGTAGAACGCACCCTCGCTGACAGCGGTCATGTAGTCGGGCACGAGATTGTTGCCCAACTCGTCACGCTCGTTCACGGCAACCCATAACGCGCCCGTACTCGGCTCCCATGCCATCCCCACCGGGTTTCGCAGTCCGGAGGCAAAGATTCGGTGCGCGCCACTGCGCATGTCCACCGCCCACACCGCAGCGCGCTCTGCTTCGACTGTCATTCCGTTCTCGGCCGCGTTGCTGTTCGAGCCCACCGCGACGAACAGCGTCGAACCGTCCGAGGATGCGATGACATTCTTGGTCCAATGATGATTGATGGTGCCTGCCGGCAGCGCCACGATCGGCGTCGCGGCGGCCGTGATGACCGTGTCGCCCTCGCGATACGCATAGCGTACGAGAGCGTCCGTGTTGGCGACGACGAGATCGGCTCCGACCAGCACCATCCCGTATGGTGACTGCAGTCCATCGAGGAACGTGAATCGCCGGTCGGCGACGCCGTCGGCGTTCGTGTCACGAAGCAGCGTGATGCGATTCGCGCTCGGCACGGCGCCGCCGGCCTTCTTCTGGAAGTACTTGACGAACCAACCCTTGATGCCCGTGTTGTCGTCGGGCCGACGCGGTCCATTGGTTTCCGCGACCAGCACGTCACCGTTGGGGAGTACGTACAGATTTCGCGGATGATCGAGGCCCGACGCAAAAGCCGCAACGGTCAAGCCGTTCGCCGCGACGGGCGTCCGACCCGCGGGCCAGCGTACCGCCTTGGCGACATTGATCGTCGGTATGAGGGTATGGGCCGGCGCCGGCAGCGTCGGTGAGGCTCCCATGCCCGCCGAGATTGGAAGTTCCGAGGTCTTGCCACAAGCTGCGAGCGCCACGCAGGCCGCGCCTCTTGCCACCAGCCGTGCCCGGCGTCGCGACACGTCGGTGGGCACGGGCATCACACGCAACGTCGAGGATAGGCGCAGCACCTAGACGGACGCCAGCGGGCGGCCACCAGCCGAGTACGAACGAGTGTGGATCACCGGACCGTACATCGCGCCCACGATCGCACCATAGACCACGTGCATCATGACGAACGCCACGATTCCCATCATGCCCAGGTTGGACAGGAAGGCACCGGGTGGCGAAATCGGATTTGGCATGCGGGGGTGCATCATCGGCATCATGCCCATCGCGAGGCCACCGATGACGATATGAATGATCGAGAAGCCGACGCCTGCGAGCCAGCCCGCACGATGCGTGACGTTCTCGAAACCCCACGCATACAAGAGCGCAATCGCACCCGAGATCGTCAGGTGCATGACAAGACCGATGAGCCACGCCGTGGTGCTCGGGTCGGCCACCAGCGTTCCCAGCATCATCTCGAGGTTGGCTGCCATGCCCATCATCGTACGCGCCATCCACATCAGCAGTGACATGACCGCGCCGCCGCCCGCTCCGGCTAAGAAGGCTCGTCCAGCTTTCATCGTCTGCACTCCTAATTGTGATGAGATCCAGCAGCTGCGACCGCTTACCGTCCACGCTGGATTGCAGAGGCCAACGAGGAGATGGCCGTACGGGCCTGCATGGAACGCGCCACCGGTCTACCTCCGTGTCGAACATGAACGGTGGCTCTGGGGTATGAACGTTCGCCAATCCAGTGATCACGCATCATTGTTGCCGCCGTACTGGTGCGCATCGCCCCGAGAGGCACCGATCGTCACGTACTGCACACGTGTTCGAAGCACGGGAGTTCATCATGATTCGCACAAGCCGACGTACTTTTCTGTTTACCGCCGCGCCGCTCGCATTCTTTCCGAGCACCGCAATTGCCGCATTGAACGCCTGCTCCGGAGATGCAGCCATGTCCATCGAAGGTGAAGGCACGCTCCAGAATAGGCAGGACACCGTTCGCAAGCTCGACAAGCCACACGCAGAGTGGAAGAAGGAGCTCAGCGACGGTCAGTACGACGTACTGTTCAAGGAAGCAACCGAGCGCGCGGGCAGCAGCCCTCTGGATGGCGAAAAGCGGTCGGGCACCTTTGTGTGCGCCGCGTGCTATCTGCCACTGTTCGCGTCGAGTGCGAAGTTTGATAGCGGAACAGGATGGCCGAGTTTCTATCAGCCGATTGCCGGGCATGTGGAAACGATACGGGACTTCAAGCTCATCTGGCCGCGTACCGAGTATCACTGCGCGCGTTGTGGCGGGCATCAGGGACACATTTTCGACGACGGTCCAAAACCCACTGGAAAGAGGTACTGCAACAACGGAATCGCCTTGCGATTCGTGCAGACCAGCGAGAAACTTCCGGAATTGAGAGGCTGATCAGTGCGACTGCTTCTCGTTCCATTCGCACTTTCGCTCGCGTTGGTCGGCTGCGGCCCGAGCGACGGTGATGCGCCTATCGGCCGTGCGCCGTCTGAAGAGGTGCAAGGAAGTGCAGCGGCTAGCTTGAGGAGCGCATCTGCTGCGGATCTCGCGACGGATGCACCGTCTGCCGGCATGTCCGCACAACCTGCTGCCCGCACCATGCCTGCTGCCGCGGCCGACACGGCCATTCTCGCCGGCGGGTGCTTTTGGTGCATGGAGCCGCCGTATGACAAGCTCGATGGCGTGCTCTCTACCACCAGCGGCTACACCTCCGGTGCGGTGGTGAACCCAACGTACGAACAGGTTTCAGCCGGCGGCACAGGACACACGGAAGCCATGCAGGTGGTGTTCGACCCTTCGCGAATCACCTACGATCGTTTGCTGCACGTGTTTTGGCGTAACATCGACCCGTTCGCGCGCGACCAACAATTCTGCGACCGCGGTAGTCAATACCGCAGCGGCATTTATCCGCGCACAGCATTGCAGAAGGCAGCGGCCGAGTCATCGCTCCGAGCACTTGCCGCGCGATTCTCGCAGCCAATCGCAACCGAGATCGTCGCGGCGACGCCCTTTTATGCCGCCGAGGAATACCACCAGAACTATTACACGAAGAATCCCCTGCGATACAAGTTCTATCGGGCCAGCTGCGGGCGTGATAATCGGCTCGCGGAGATCTGGGGAGACGAAGCCGGCAAATGACCGCGCCGCGTCGCCGTCGGCTGGTCCTGCTCGGCGGCGGCCACGCGCACGTCGAAGTGCTGCGGATGGCCGCGCAGCATCGATTTACGGGCGGCGAGATACTTGTGATCTCGCCGTCAGCACATTCGCACTACACCGGCAGGATTCCGGGCTTCGTGCGCGGCGCGTATACGGAGTCGGCGCTGACCATCGATGTCGGCTGGCTCACGCGTGCCGCGGGGGGAACATTCCAGGAAGGCTGCGCCGCTGCCGTGGCGGCCGACGGACGCTCGGTGACGCTCGAGAATGGTGACGTGCTCGAGTGCGATCTGGTGTCGGCGGATGTGGGGAGCGAACCGTCGGGCCTGCGCGACGTACCTGGCCTCGCTGCTCACGCCTTTACGGCACGTCCTATCGGTCGCTCGAGGGCCCTCGTTGCAGCCATCGAGCACGCCATTGCGAGTGCTCGCCGGAGCGGCACGTCCGAAGACGCCGTTGCCATTGTCGGCGGTGGCGGCGGTGCGGTGGAGATTGCGTTCGCCATTCGTGCTCGCGCTGAGGCCGCCGGTGTATCGCTTCCGTTGACACTGATCGAAGCCAAACCAGACCTCCTTCCTGAGTTCGAATCCGCGATGGGGCGAACGGCAGGACGCGTGTTGCGGAGCCGTTCGATCGACGTACTCACGAATGCAAAGGCGACATCGGTTACCGCAACCGAAGTGCTGCTCGCCGACGAACGACGGGTGCCGTCGACCGTCACCGTTTGGCTCGGCGGTGCGGCACCGGTCGCGCTCATGCGCAACAGCGGGCTACCGAAAGATGCACACGACTTCTGGGCAGTGGATTCGACCCTGCGTTCGATTGGCGGCGCGCCCGTGTGGGGGGCAGGCGATTGTGTTGCGCTACGAGACTTTCCGTGGGTGCCCAAGGCTGGTGTGTATGCGGTTCGCGAAGGGCCCGTGCTGGCGGCGAATCTGCGCGCTGCCATGGCGGGCGACGCACATCGTGGCTCGACGTTGTACCAACCGCAGTCGAGTTACCTCTCCATTCTCGACACAGCCGATG
>JBBQAK010000384.1:0-3885 GCA_038316215.1 Gemmatimonadales bacterium
GTCGTGGTCCCAGGCCGCCACCACGTGCGTGGCGGCGATGTCCATGGCGGCGCCCCGGGCCATCTGGCACCAGAGGCGCACACCGTTGGTGACATCGCCTGCCGCCACATGGGCGGCGCGGCCGGCTAACGATTGCGCGTCGACGACGAGAAGGTGCGGCAGGGTCATCCGGACAATTTAGCTGCCGATGGGCACCGCGTACGGAATCCCCGAGGCTTGTACGCGTCGCACCGCCGGGGGTACGTCACGTGACGGATGTTGGCCTCGATACGCGCGCGCGATGCTGTGGTCACCCTTTTCCGGAGCCGCGATGTCTCGTCCGTCCGTGTCCGTTGTGCTCGTGCTGGTGGCCTTCGCCGGGGCCTGTACGCCATACGCCGTGTCCACCACGGCGTTGCCGATGGCGCGAGGCGAGGGGCAGCGTACAGTGATGCTGGCGGTCGTCCCAAGGGGCGCGGAGTTTTCGCATGACTCGAGTAACGCGCGCTCGGAAAGCATCGCCCTGCCGAGTCTGGATCTGGAGCAACGTGTGGGTCTCGACGATCGCTCTGACGTCGGCCTGCGCATTAACGCCTTCAGCGGTGTGATTGTCTCCTACAAGCGCCGTCTGGACGGTCCGACCAATCAGGATACGCGTGCGACGGCCATTATGCTCGGCGCCGGTCTGGTGAACTTTGTGCAACATGCACACTCCGAAGTCACGCTGATCACGTCGGGACGTGAGGGCGCAAGGTTTGTACCCTATGGCGGTGTGCGCGTGATTCAAGTCGTTCCGCTGAGCACCACAGCGGTGAACGACGCACCTACCATCGGCGCGTTTACTGGGCTTCGGACAGGCGGTCGCTTCATGGGCGTATCGGCCGAGCTGGGAGTCTTCTACGATCGCTCCGCGCTAAAACTTCGTCGCGGCAACATCATCGTTGTGCCGTCGTTCGCGCTGCACGGCGACGTGTTCAGCCGGATGCGCAAGCCGTAGCGATCGAGGCATTGAGTCGGCAGTGGTGGCAGCAAAGCGACTCCATGAAACGGCCTTGTCAGGGGGGCAGGTCGCGCGTGCAGGGCACGGACAAAGCGGCCGTCTCCGCGTGATGCGTACCGGTGTTCGATATACACCGTACTCCACGCGAAACGGCCGCTTTCCCGATCCTCCGTGACACATCGGGGCGCGAGGTCTACGGCGCGGGTTTCACACCCGTATTCGCCCAACCGACCAGATCCGTGAACGCGCCGGCGACGACGGGAGCCGGCACCACGCAGTGGCCGTACAAGGGGACCTGACGCTGCAGTAGCATGTTCGATGTGCCCGCTGCCTGCACAATTCTTGCTAACTCTACTTCATGCATCAGCGGCACGGCCGGATCCCACGTGTTGTGGACGGTGAGCAGCGGCATGCGCAGATTTCCGGTGGGCGTGAAGTTGTTCGCCAGGTAATTCGCTGCCGACGGTGGCATGGTGTAGCGCACCACGCTGGTGTTTGAGGCGGCGATCATCGGCGTGAGCAGGACGGCCGGCAACCCGACCGGTGTGCCGAGTGTGTAGGTCGTGTTCGCATTCTCGAATGGAGACTTGCCATGCGTGAGGTCGAGAATGTTGTTGATGCCGCGCGCATGAAACGACACCGCGCCGAACAGTGAGCCCACGAGGGTCTGTGCCGCCGTCGATCCGGGATCCAGCACACTGCCGTTCGGTACGTAGGGCAAAGGTGTTTCCTTGGTGCTGGCGAGCGCGAGCAAGCCGACCGGATTGCTGTTCACGGCGGCGATGATTTGCGGAATCGTGATCACGGTGCCGTTCGGAACGCCAAGCACGTTACCGGGCGCATACCCCGCGAAGTACGAATCGAAGAGCGCGCGCACATGCCCGAGATACTGCGTCTGTACGCGCGATCCGCCTACGATTCCACATACGGTCAGGGCGCCGGCGTACTGGTTTGGAAACTGCTCGGCCAGTGACAGCGCGACGCCGCCGCCGAGCGAGTAGCCCACCAAGAAATGTCGGGACGGCGCACGCCCGAGCACGGAGGTGAGCAAACCGCGCAGTTGGTGCGTGCGCTGCGCGCCATCCTTCACGGCGAAGCCGTTTTCGGAATAGCTGGAGTACGCGACGGCGTATCCTAACGCGCCGAGTGTTTCTCGGGTCTGATACAGGCCATCCTGATCACGCAGGTCGATCGGACTCGAGACATCGCGGAAGCCGTGCGCCACGGACACCGCGTCGCCGTTCCAATTGGTCGGTACATAGATGGCGTACTGCGAGCCGGGGCCGGTTTGCCCCTCGACGATCCGCGCCCATGGTCCATACGCGGGAGGTTCGGCGGTCATGCCGAGGGTCGGTGAGGCCTCGGAAGGGGCGGATGGCGCGAACGACCCGTCGCTACAGGCGGCGAGGAGGACGATCGCGGCGCTCGCGACGGCGGCGAGCAAGGGACGCTGCAACGTGATCAACATGGACGCATCTCCCGGGCACAGGCCCACAGGGTGGTGCTGCAACGCACATACGTGCGTGGCTCCATGATCGGACTTGGCGCTCTCGTGGGGTATCCGTCACGCGACGTACCTGTCTTCGCCGACAGACGGATCAGCGTCCCTCCCGCTACCTCGGCAATATCACGCGAAATGTCGTACCGTTTTCGGTCGACGACGTGACTTCGATGTGGCCGTGATGGGCGGTCACGATGCGATCGGTGATGTAGAGTCCGAGGCCAAGGTGGTGGTCGGCGGATGCCGGCGGCGCGTCGGCCAAGATGCGTTTAAACGGACTGAACAGGCTGCCGAGATCACTGGCCGGTATGGTACGACCGAAATTGCCCACTTCGATGACGACCTCGCGCGCGGTGTTGTGCGCGCGTACGGTGACCGGTAGCGATGAATCCCCGTGGTGCACGGCGTTGTTGAGCAGGTTGGCCAGCACCTGATGCATACGCGCCGCGTCTACCGATGCACGCAGATCGGGTTCGATCTGTGCCTCGAACGCCCATTGCGGGTAGGAGGCCTCGACATCGTCGATGGCGTCGCGTAGCACGGTCGACAGATCGGTCGGTGCGCACACGATGCCGAGCCCCGCTCCCATGCGACTGCGCGTGAAGTCGAGCAGGTCGTCGACGAGTTCGATCATCCGTGTCACGCTGCGCGTGGCGCGGGACGCCAGCACGGCGTGCATGGCGTCATCGGCGGGAGCAGCGGCTAGCTGTTCCGTGACCATGAGCACGGTGTGCAATGGTGCGCGCAGGTCGTGGCTGAGAATCGCCAGGAACAAGTCCTTGGATTCATCGATGCTCCGCGTGAATCGCGTGACCGACTCGCTCAGCGTCTGATCAATGGACTCGTTGAAGCGCATGAGATCTACGAGGTCGGTGCCGCTCAGGGTGCCCCGATGCGCTGTCCAGTGGCGCAGGACGCTCGCTCGGAGGGCGCGGAACTCGGACACCATCTCACTGATCGAGAAGCCGCCGTGTGCGCGCTCGGCCCCGTGGGACTGCGCGGCGGAGTCCGGTGCCTTTTCGGGGGTGTCGCTGTGGCCGTGCGACTTGTCCTCCGCCTCGGCCTTCGACTGCGGCGTACGCAAGTCGGCGCAAATATCGCGCAGCAGTTTGCCCGCGTGATCGCGGAGCGCGGCCTGATCCATGTGCTCCGCGCCTTCGCGCGTGCTCGCAAAGGCCTCCCATTCGGACAGCAGGAGGTCACGGTTTGCTTCGATGAAATCGGACAGTCGCACGGGCACTCCGGTGGGGGTATGCGGAAGGTACTTCAGTGGACCGTGCCGCAGGCGAATTGCGGCCGATCGCCGGCGGACCCTTTACCCGGCGCCGCTTGGAGGGCTAGTTTCAGCGGGTGGAACGGTCGGCGGTTCGACCGTGTCTGCGGGAGTAACTCAGTTGGTAGAGTA
>JBBQAK010000312.1:0-4814 GCA_038316215.1 Gemmatimonadales bacterium
GGCAAGGTCGTGCCGGTACATTCGTGCAAAGAGTGGCACGGTACGCGGCGGCGACCGTGAGCCACGGCGACCCATGGAGATGACGACCACCAACGTCGCCGCGACCGTCGCGGACGCCATCGTCAGTCGGACCGCGGTCCGTGGCGTGGGCTCCGGCACGTGGCTGCACGGCGGCCCCGTGGTCAACGACGCCAGTGCAACCGAGGTCCGGCCATCTGGCGGCGTGATCGAGTATGTCCCCGGTGACCTCGTGATCAGCGTACACGCGGGCACCACGCTTGAAGAATTGTCCGCGATCTGTGCGGCCAATGGTCAGATGCTCGCCATCGCACCGTACGGCGCTGCGCAGTCCACCATTGGTGCCGTGGTCGCAACCGCGTCGGCTGCGCCGTTGTCGTACGAAGACCTCACGATTCGCGATCTCGTGCTCGGGCTCACCGCCGTCACGGGTACTGGTGATATCGTGCGCGTGGGCGGCAAGGTGGTGAAGAACGTGGCCGGTTTCGACCTCGTGCGATTAAACACCGGCGCGTTCGGAACGCTGGGGATCATCACCGAAGTCAGCCTACGCCTGCACGCGAAGCCGATCATGGATCACGTGGTTACAGGGACGTTGGACGAGGCGCCGCACGTGTGGGTGCCACGTCTCATCGCGAATAGGGCGCCGCTGCCGATGTTGGTGCGACTCGCCCCCGGCGAACCGGCGCAGCTGTTTGCGCGCTGCACCGGCAACGAGGCGCGCGCGTCGGCGTTGCGCGGCATCGTGCAGTCGTACGGTGCGCGCCATGCGTTCACACTCGGGCCCTCCGATACGAGCAGCGCGAGCGAGTCGGCGCAGCCGGTATCGCTGTTACGACACGTGCCCGACCAGGCGCTCGTCCTACGCGCACGCACCAAGCCAGCCAATGGCGCATCGCTGATCGATGCGGCCCGCTTCGCATTTCCGGAGGCAACGCTGCTGTTCTATCCGGCCCGCGGATCGATGCGCATTACCACGCCGGCCACTGAGCACGCCGATACACGCGTCGCCGCGTTCGTGACATCGGCAGCGCCGTCAATTTCCGTCTCGGTCGTGGTGGAACAAGGCGCATCGCCACTCCCACAGGCCAATGCGCTCGACCTGTTAGTGAAGCGCGCCTTCGATCCCCATGGCATTCTCAACCGGCGTCGCCCGGGAGCCGCATGAGCGCCACCATCAGCACCACGATTACGCCCAAGTGCGCGCTGCCGGGCACACCGCTGGCACTTGCCAGCAAGGGACTCGACGCCTGTGTGCATTGCGGCTTCTGCCTGCAGGCCTGTCCCACGTACGTGAATCTCGAAGACGAGAACGATTCGCCACGTGGACGGCTCGTGCTCATGCGTCGTATGCTCGAAGGCGATATCCCGCTCGACGATCCCACGACCGCGCTGCATATCGATCGCTGCCTTGGCTGCCGCGCGTGCGAAACCGCCTGTCCATCGGGTGTTCCGTATGGCGATCTGCTCGAAGCCACGCGCGCCACGATGGCGCCGGCGCGCGTGATGCCCTTCGTCGCCCGCGCTGTGCTGGCGGTGTTCAAACAGCCGCTGCTGCTGCGTACCGCATTGCTCGGGTCACGCGCGTTCCGCGCGACGCGATTACCGCATCTGCTGGCGAAGATGCTGCCGGCGCGTCTCGCCTTTCCGATGGCGATGATCGCATCCACCACCCCGGCCGACATACCCGGGCGTGCCGCAGTTGGGCGTGCCGCAGTTGGGCGTACTGCACGCGGGCGTACTGCACGTGGGCGTGCCGCGCATGCATCGGCGAACGTCACACCCGTCGCGCCAAAGGCGTCGTCGGTCGGTACGGCTACGTGCCTTACCGGGTGTGTCATGTCGGGGCTCTTCTCGCACGTCAACGACGCCACGGAGCGTGTGCTGGCGCGCAACGGGTTCGAACTGCGCGAGACGCGCGCGCAAGGTTGCTGCGGTGCGTTGCACGCGCACGCGGGTGATCTCGAAAGCGCGCGGGCACTGGCCCGCATCAATATTGCCGCCTTCGAGCAGTCTGCTACCGATGTCATCGCCGTCAACTCCGCCGGCTGCGGCGCCATGCTCAAGCAGTACGGCCACCTGCTGCACGACGATGCCGTGTGGGCGGAACGAGCCGCCCGCGTCAGCGCGCGCACGCGTGATGCGTCAGAGCTGTTGGCAACCGTGGGCCCGATGCCCGGTACCGCGTCGGTGGCGCTGCGTGTGACGCACGATCCGCCGTGTCATCAGATGCACGCCCAGCGCGTGGTGGCACCGCCGCTCGCCGTGCTGCGCGCCGTTCCCGGACTCGTGCTCATTCCGCTCGAGGACGCTGATCAGTGCTGCGGATCGGCCGGTATCTACAATCTGGTAGAGCCCGACACCTCCGACGCCGTGCTCGCGCCGAAACTCGCGCGTATCGCCGAGAGTGGTGCGGACTGGGTGGCCACCGGGAACCCCGGGTGCATGATGCAGATTGGTGCGGGTCTGTTGCGCAGTGGTTCGCGTGCGCGCGTGGTGCATCCCATCGAACTCCTCGACGCGTCATACGAGCACGAGTCGTGAACCAGCTCGACGCGAGCCGCCTTGGCGCAAATCGCGTCACGATCGTAGCGTTCGACGGCATCGTCGCGGACACGATCCCGCGACGCGCCACCGCGCTCGCCACCGCGCTCGCCGACGCGATCACCGCAGAAGGTGCATCACTGCAGATTGATGTGCGCATGCATGACATCCTGCCGCCGCTGCGCGCATGGTTGCCTGGGCGGACCTTCAGCGAGGCCGTGGCCGTGGCCATGGAGCAGCTGCCCGCGCTGCAGCATGATGGGATTCGCGAGGACGTGACCGTGCGGGATCTTATTGCGCTGCGCGCACAGCGTGCATGGTCGGAAATGGCGTCACATGGCATTCCACTTCGCGACGGGGTACAGAGCTGGCTCCAGTCGGCACTGGGACGTGGACTGCGCATGGTCTTGCGCAGTGATTCCCATCGCCGAGAAGTGGAACCCGTATTGCGACTCGCCGGGCTTGAGGACAGCATGCTCTTCCTGCGATGCGCCGATGACCTGCCGCGCGTGCCGAGGGTTTCCACGTTACAGGCCAGCTATGAGGCGATCGATGTCCGACTCGATCGGCAACGCCTTCCTCGCACACAACGCGATGTCGTCGAAGCAGATGACGGAGCGGCCGCGATTGCGCTGGGGTTTGCAGCGACCAGTCGTACGATGCTTTGAAAGTGACCGCAGTGCGCGATGGCGTGACGCGCTGCGTGTGATTTGTCACGAACTTCGAGAGAGGGCCGCGCGCATGTTGCTTCGGCCGACTCGTCCTCGATAAATTTGATTTGCTGATCGTTTGCCGAAGTCCTTGTGAGGTGTGCCGTTGTCCGAATCTGACGCGATTTCCCCGAACCTCGCGAGCCCAACGTCACCGGAGGACGGACCGCCGGTTGCGGTGGCGTCTGCTGTGTCTTCGACTTTGCCGATGACTTTGCCGACGCTGGTGTATCCGGAGCCGCTGTCAGCCGATGACGTGGCGGCCTACGACGACTTGCGCCGTGAGTCGGCGTGGTTCGAGTCGGCGGGCCAGTGGAGTACGTTCCGCGGCCCCAAGGCAGCCGAGGCACTGAATGGGCTCGTCACGAACGACGTGACGCAGTTGCGGCCCGGTGAAGGACAGCACGCGGCCGCGCTGACGCCGAAGGGCAAGGTGCTCTGCGATATGCTGATCTTTCGCGTGGACGACGAGACGTTCATGCTCACGCTGCTACGCACCTGTGCGCCACAGTGGATGGCCACGGCTCGCAAGTACGTGAATCCCCGTCTCGCGAAGGTCACTGACGAGTCGGACCAGTTGGCCACGTGGATGATCTACGGCGCGCACGCATCGAAGGCGGTCGCCACGCTCGGCGGCGCCGCGCACACGGTCGAGGACCTGGGCGATGTCATGGTGCAGGGACTCGCCGAGTGGAAGCTGTGGCAGCATGAGCTCTGGAACATCGGGCCGGCCACGGTACGGCTCATTCGTGCGCCGTTGATGGGGGCGATACCCGGCTTCGTACTGGTGGCCGATGCGCGTGACGCGGAGATTGTGCGCGAACGGCTCGAGAAGTCGGTGTATCGCAAAGCCACGCGAGCCGTGTGGAACATCGCGCGCGTGGAAGGCGGGCGTCCCGCGTGGGGTGTCGATATGGACGAGAACACGATCCCGCAGGAGGCGAATCTCGATACGCTTGGCGCGATCTCGTTCACGAAGGGCTGCTACACGGGCCAGGAAACCGTGGCGCGAATCCACTTCCGTGGTCATGTGAATCGCCGGCTGCGCGGACTCCTGGGATCGTCGGCGCTGCCGCAGCATGCGCAGGTGGTCGATGCCACCGGGAAGATGGTGGGCGATGTGCGCAGCACAGTCGTCTCGCCGCGTCTGGGTCCGATCGCGATCGCGATGCTGCGCCGGGAAGTGCAGGAAGGGGATACGGTGATCGTGGAGGGAGCGGACGGACCGATTACGGCGGAAGTGAGAGAGTTGCCTTTCGCTGAGTAAGGCGCCGCTCGTTCGCTGACACAAAAAAAGAGCGGGCGACTTTCGTCGCCCGCTCTTTCTACTGCAGAACCAAAGCTTAGTGCTTGGTCGTGTCGGCCGGGGCCATCATCGCGGCCGAGTCAGCCGGGGCAGCCATCGCGGCCGAATCCATGGCCGGAGCGGCAGCTGCCGGAGCAGCGGCGGCCGAATCAGCGGCCGGGGCCTCTTCCTTAGCGGAACAGGCGGCGAGCACGAGTGCAGCAGCGACGAGAGCGATGCGCTTCATAATGTAGGAC
>JBBQAK010000018.1:0-17380 GCA_038316215.1 Gemmatimonadales bacterium
AGCCGCGCCATACCCGCCCATCCGACCACACCGATCACCGTGCACACGACCGTGAGCGACGGCTCGAAGGCCGCCGCCATCGCGATCAGCAGCAACAGCGACGGAAACGCCAGCGTGACATCGGCAAGTCGCATGATGACCTCTTCCGTCCATTTGCCGCGATAACCAGCCACCAGCCCGAGCACGAGACCGATCGACAGCGAAATCCCCTGCGACGCGAGTCCCACCAGCAGCGAGATTCGGGCACCGTGCACCAACCGTGACCACACATCACGGCCCTGCGCGTCGGTGCCGAGCCAGTGTGCGCCGCTCGGCGACTGCAGCGCATTCCGCAGGTTGATCTGAATCGGATCAGCACCGTCGATCAGTGGCGCCAGCAGCGCCGCTACGATCAACAGCGCGATCACGCCCAGCCCAATGCGCGCACGGCGATCCTCGCGCAGGCGCGCCCACGCGGCGTTCGGTACCGCACCCGTGGCGGCGTCGCCGACCGCGGCGTCGCCGGCGTTCGCTGCGGCGCCTGAAGGGGCGCTTGAAGGGGCGCTTGACGCGGCGTTCATTCTCGTCAGGCCGACGTGAGCGTTGGACGGATCGCCGCCGACGGGACCCGTGTTCCCGAGGCACGCGACAGCACCTCGGCCGCGTCATCGACAAACTGCCGCCAGTCGTGCAGGCGCGTGACGCGCGCCCTTGCCGCGTCGCCCATCGTCTCGAACTCGTGACGATCCGATATCAGTCGCGCCAGCTCCGCGACAATCGCCGACACATCGGCCTCGGACGTCACGAAGCCGGTGATGCGGGACGCGACCAGCGACGAGAACGACAACGCGTCTGGCACCACGACGGGTATCCCGCGCTGCATGGCCGCGATGGTGGCAATCGCACCCGCGTCGCCACTCGCCGTGACCCAGACGGCAGCGGCCTGTACCTCGCCTGCCATCAGTAACGCATCGATGGACTCGACCTGCACGAACGCGGTGAGTCCCAGCGATGCCGCATGCACGCGCGTGGACTGCAGCGCATCGCGGTCGCCCAGTAACACGATACGCAGCGATGGATGCCGACCGACCAACCGCGCCGCCGCCCGCAGCGCAACGGCTGTGCGCTCGTCGTGCCCGACGGGTGGGACGATCCACAGCGCAGGAGGTACGATGTCGCCGGATGGGGTCACAGCGCGTGGGCTGCGCGGCTCGGGGTCAGGCCAGCTCACCGCGATCGGATCGCGTCCCCACGAGGTGAGTCGTGCGCGGGAACCGGCCAACCGGCTGCGCCAGGTGCGGGCGGCAGGGCGATGGTCGGGCGCGTCCTCGCCCACGCACCAGCGTCGCACGACGCCTCCGCGACGACCCATGGCCATCGCGGCGAGTAACGCATCGGTCTCGCTCTGCACGAGCACCGCATCGGGACGCAGCGCGGCCACGATACCACGGGCACTGTTGATGCGCGCCAGCACACCCTGCCCCGTAATGCCGCGTACCGACAGTCGAGGGAACGTGTCTTCCGTCGCGCGCTCCAACACACCGTGGCTGAGACACGCGACGCTAACGATATCACCGCGAGCCGCGAGCTCGGCGCCGAGTGTGATCGCCAGGCGAACGCTGGGCGTCCACGACGCGGCCGTAGAGAGCACGAGAACGCGCACGACTCACTCGCTACCGCGATTGAACTGCAACGCATGCAGGCGGGCATACGCACCGTTACGCGCGAGCAGGTCGGTATGTGTTCCCTGCTCCACCAGCTGACCGCGCTCGAGGACCAGAATGCGATCGGCGTGCTGAATCGTAGCCAGGCGGTGCGCGATCACGAACACGGTGCGTCCCTCCAGCAGTCGATCGATCGCTTCCTGTACGAGTCGCTCGCTTTCCACGTCGAGGGCGGACGTCGCTTCGTCGAGAATCAGGATCGGCGGATCGGACAGCAGCGCCCGCGCGATCGCCAACCGCTGTCGTTGTCCCCCCGACAGACGAGAGCCACGTTCACCGAGATTCGTGTCCCAGCCCTCCGGGAGTTCCTCGATAAACGACATCGCATTGGCCGCGCGGGCGGCGGCATCGAGCTGTGCCGATGTGACCTGTGTGCGACCAAAGGCGACATTGGCGCGCACCGTGTCGTTGAAGAGAACCGTGTCTTGACTCACGATACCGGTCAACGAGCGTAGTCCATCGAGCGTGATGTCGCGCAGGTCGATGCCATCGAGCGTAATCCGGCCGCTCGTGGGCTCGAGGAAGCGCGGCAACAAGTCGATGAGGGTAGACTTGCCGGCGCCACTCGCACCGACCAACGCGATGACTTCACCCTTGCGTGCCGTGAACGACACATCGGACAACGCCGGCGTATCATCGCCGTAGGCGAAGGTGACGTGGTCGAATTCGAGCGATGCCGCAAATGTCGGCGCGGTGATCGTGCCGCGATCAGCCGCTGTTTCGGTGGGCGAGTCCAGCACTTCGAAAATGCGTTCGGCACTGGCCAGCGACTGCTGGGCCGCGGCGGGCACTTGGGAGAGCTGCTTGAGCGGCTGTAGCAGTCGCATCACCCAAATCAGGAACGTGACCAGCAGCGCCCCATCAAGCGACTTCTCGACGAGCACGAGCCGCGCGCCGAACCAGAGAATGGCGACGGCCATGCCGGCGCCGAGCGTTTCGGTCACCGGGCCCGACATCAGCGCGAGTCGGCCGATGCGCACATACCCTTTTGCGAACGCGGCATTGCGTGTCACGAAGCGCTGCTCTTCGCGCACTTCCGCACCATACGATTTGATGAGACGGATGCCGCTCACCACTTCCTGAACCATGCTGGTGATTTCGCCCTGTTCGTTGCCAATGCGGCGATGCCCCTTGCGCAGCTTGCGCAGCACAGGCTGCAGCGACAGCACGGTGAGCGGCACCACCACTAACGAGGCCAGCGACAGCTTCCACGATACCGCGAACATGATCGCGATGGTGGACACCACCTGCGCCGTGCTCCAGATGGAGCGCGTGACCAGTTCAGTCACCACCGCCTTCGCGTTGGTGGTGTCGGTGAGCATGCGCGAGATCACCTGACCCACCTTATTGGCGGTGAACCAGCTCATCGGTAAGCGCAGCAGGTGCGCGTACAATGCGTCGCGCAAATCGCGCACCACGAACTCCTGCAACTGCGCACCGATCTGTCCGCTCAGCCACACCAGGACATTCTTGAGCGTAACCGCCAGCAACACCAGCACGATCACGTTGCGCAGCGATCCCATCTGATCGGCGGGGTCGAGCAGAAAGCCGATGGTCGTGCCGAGAATAGCCGATACGACTTTGTTGCCCGGAATGAGCTGCGGCTGCTCAAAGAGCGCGTTCAGGAACGGGATCAGCAACGTGAACGAGAACACGTCGAACACGGCGGCCAGCAGATTGAGCGACACCACGCCCACCAGCTTCGTACGGTGCGGGCGCACGAAGCCCCACAACCGTCCCCACAGTCCCTGCGTCGCGCTCATCGCGTCGCGCTCATCGCGTCGCGCTCATCGCTTTGGCGTCAGCAGTGCCACGGGCAGGATGCACTCCTCGGGCGTGACGCCACCGTGCAGGAACGATCCGCGGTACCGACTCTGGTATTCGCGGAGTTTGGTGGGATACACGAAAAACGTGTCGCCCGCCGCCATCAGCGTATTGGTGCCGGGCCCGCGGTGGGGCAGACGCAGATCATCGGGGTTGGTGAACAACAGCGCCTGCTCGGGCCGTTCGGCACGCAGATCCTCGCCGAACTTGTAGCGCAGGTTGGCGGTGGCGTCGCGCTTGGCGAACACCGTGGCCGGCGAGTTGCAATGCAGCGCGCCGTGATCGCTGGTAATGACCACCGAGATATTCCGGCGCGACGCTTCCTTGAGCAGTGTGAACAGCGACGACCGTTCGAACCACTGCTTGGTAATCGCCCGCAGGGCGATTTCGTCGCGCGCGACCTCAAACAGAATCATCGACTCGCTGCGGCCATGCGTGAGCATATCCACGAAGTTGAACACGAACGCGTGGATCCCTTCACCAGCGATCGCGCCCGGCAGGTGGCGTTCGAGATCGTCCGAGTCGGCGGCAGTCGTGATTTTATGATAGCGCACGGGCGCCTGCACCTTCAGCTCTTCGAGGTGTGCCACCAGCAAATCGCGCTCGTGCATGTTCAGCGTTTCGTCGTCCTTCTCACCCCACCAGTCGGGAAAGCGCGCCGCGATCTCGCCGGGGAACAGCCCACTGAAGAGCGCGTTGCGCGCATACGGCGTGGCGGTCGGTAAGATCGAGTAGTAGTGCGTGGTCTCCACGTCGTACAAGGGCGCCAGCAGTGGCTCGAGCACACGCCACTGATCCACGCGCAGGCAATCGATGACCACGAAAATCGCCTTGCGATCGCGCGCCAGCACCGGCATCACGAACTCGGTCACGACATCCACCGACAGCGGTGGCCGGTCACCTTCGAGCTCGCGCAGCCAGCGCGGATACTCGGTGCGCATGAACGTGGCGAACTCGCGGTGCATGTCGGGATATAGCCCGCGCAGTGACTCGTGCAGTCCGAGCTCGCCGGCGGCGGCGAGATCGACGTCCCACTGCATGAGCTCCGCGAAGCGCTCGATCCAGCCACGCCAATCGAGTCCGGCATAGCGCTCCGACTCGATGGCACGGAACCGTTCCACGAATGCCCGGGCCATCGCCTGCGAGCGAATCAGCGGACCTTCGAGGATGCGCGTGATGACCGAGAGCACCTGACGCGGCGTGACCGGCTTCACGAGATAATCACGGATATTCGCGCCGATTGCTTCCTTGAGCGTCGCGTCCTCTTCGCTCTTGGTGACCATCACGACGGGCATGGTCGGCAGCATCTCACGGATGTCCTTATACGCATCGAGCCCGCGCGTGCCCGGCATCTGCTCGTCGAGCAGCACCAAGTCGTACGGGCGCCGTCGGAGAAGCTCGAGCGCGTCATCGGCGTTCGTCGCCGTTTCGACGTGATAACCCTTGTCTCCAAGCAGGAGTCGATGCGGCTCGAGAAGCTCCGCTTCGTCGTCCACCCAGAGAATCGTTTTTGCCATCAGCGCCATACCGTAAGGTACCTGAGCAGCGGGACCACGGTCCAGCGGCGTCCGCAGAGCGGCGTCCGCAGAGCGGCGCCCGCAGAGCGGCGCCCGCCCCGCGACGCCCCCGCACCGGACGCAATTCGACACGTTACATTCGATCGGTGCACGCTGAATCCCTTCCCTACGCGCTCGAACCGCTCCGCTTCCCCTTCCCCGCCCTTGCGTCGCTCGCCGGACGCTTGCCGTTGGGCGGAGGACGTGAAGTGGCACTGGCCGCGCTCATGTCCGCCCGGCTTGCCCAGGGGGTGATGACGGGCGACGCGCTCCATCCCGGCGAACGGGTTACCCGCACCGCGGCCGCCAAGGTGTGGCTGGCCTCGCTGGCACTCCCCGCGACCACGCGCGTTCCGTTCGCCCGCTGCATCGAATCAACGGCCGGTACGTCGCTCGAGGTGGCCGGTGCGATCCGCAGCCTCGTCGCAGCGGCCGGCACGCACCTCGACGGCGCGTCCGTACAGGAGCTCGAGCGACTCGCTCGCCAACTCGCCGGATCATGACGCACCCCACCGATATCTCGCCGCTCACCCGGGTCGTGGCGCGGCTCGACCGGGCCAGTGTTGGTGATGTCGATCCGGGTATCGTCCCCACACGGTTCCCCTCGATCGACCGCGCCATCGGCGGTGGATTCCGCCGTGGTGATCTGATCGTCCTTGGGGGAGACGACAGCGCCGGCTGCTCGGCCCTCTGTCTTGCCATCGCCCTCCGCGTATCTCCCCGTGCGCTCCTGCTCACCGGAGAAATGCAGGCCGAGCGCGCCTACGAACGCGCCCTCGCGATGGGCGCGAAGGTCCCGCTCGAATCGCTGCGTCTGGGCGTGGTCACGGAGGAGGAGCGCGCCAAGTTGGCCACGGCGGCGGTGACGCTACGCGATCGCGCGCCGGTGATCGAGACGATGACCGCGGGTACACTGGCCGCGATCGATCACGCGGTGGAGGCGACACCAGATGCATCGCTGGTGCTGGTCGATCCGCTGGAGTGCCTGCTGGATCGTGACGCCGGTCGCGACGAGGCACTGGGCTTCGCGGTGCTCTCGCTGAAGCGACTGGCGCTGCGGCGGAATGTGGCGGTCCTGCTCACGACCCACCTGCCCCAGCTCGATCGCCTCCGGCAGGACCGTCGCCCCCGCCTGACCGATTTCGGACTCGGCGGCGCGATCGGGACCCATGCCGACCTGGTGCTGGGGTTGTATCGCGAGGAGCTGTACGAAGCCGATCTCGGCGTTTCGGGCGCCGCAGAGTTGCTACTGCTCAAGAACCGGGATGGGGCGAAGGGATATATCGATCTGTACTTCGACAGCCGGTTTAGTCGGTTCGAGGATGTACTGGAGGAGTAGGTGGCCCCGCGCCCTTTTCACCCACAACCCACTACCCACTACCCAAAACCTCCAGCCTCCAGCCCACAGCCCACAGCCGGTCGGCTATGGGCCAATGGCTTTCGGTGCTGGGTTCTGGGTGCTGGGACGTGGGGTGTTCCGGCGAACGACCGACTCCGACTTTTCCCACTCCTCACCCTCGCCGCATTATTTTCCTCGGCATCGGGTTCGAGGATTACCCATCCGCATCAACGGGGCAGGGCGATGGCAGGACATAGCAAATGGAAGACGATCAAGCGGGCGAAGGCCGCCACCGACAACAAGCGCGGGGCGCTCTTTACGCGGCTGATTCGCGAGATCACCATGGCTGCCAAGCTTGGCGGCGGTGATCCCGGTGGCAATCCGAGACTGCGCACAGCCATCGACAACGCGAAAGCGGTGTCGATGCCGAAGGACAACATCGACCGCGCCATCAAGAAGGGCACCGGTGAACTCGAAGGCGTCGACTATGTCGAAGTGCTCTACGAAGCCTACGGTCCCGGCGGCGTCGCCATCATGATTCAGGCCGTCACCGACAATCCCACGCGCACCGTGGCCGACGTACGGCACAAGCTCTCGCGCAACAACGGCAACATGGGCTCGAGCAATTCCGTGGCCTATCTCTTCGAGCGGAAGGGACAGATGTCCGTGGGTGCCGAGGGCGTGCACGAGGATACCCTCATCGAAGCCGCGCTCGAAGCCGGCGCCGATGATGTCGTACGTGACGACACCGAGTTCACGATCACGACCGAGCCCGGCGCGCTGCACGCGACGAAGGAAGGACTCGAGTCGAAGAAGTACAAGGTGGCCGATGCGGAACTCGCGTGGGTGCCGAAGAGCACGGTGAAAGTGGAAGGCCCGGCCGTGGAACAGCTCATGAAGCTGCTCGAAGCGCTCGAAGAACTCGACGACGTGCAAAAGGTCGATGCGAACTTCGAGATGGACGATGACGCCATGGCCGAGGCGTGAGCCCGTCGCTGGTGCTCGGGATCGATCCGGGCACCGCCGTCACGGGGTATGGTGTGGTCGCCTTCGACGGCCGCGTCGCCACCCTCGTGGAGTGCGGCGTGATCCGCACCACCGCGAAGGACCCGCTCCCGCAGCGACTGCTGGAGATTCACGAAGGGGTCGAGGAAGTCATGGCGCGCCACCGTCCCGACATGATGTCGGTCGAAGACGTGTTCTACGCCAAGAACGTGCGCACGACCATCGTCCTCGGCCACGCACGCGGAGTGATCCTGCTGGCCGCGCAAAAGGCCGCACTCACGATCTGCGAGTATCCGCCGGCCGAGATCAAGAAAGCAATCACCGGTACCGGCGCAGCCACCAAGGAGCAGGTGCAATTCATGGTGGCGCGCCTGCTGCGCCTGAAGTCGGCGCCACAACCTGCCGACGCCGCCGACGGAGTCGCCGCGGCATTGTGCGCCTGCCTCATGTCATCGCGACCGAAGCTCCCCGAGTTGCCGCCGATGCGCATTCCTCTCTCCAAGCTCGTCAAATGATCGCACTGGTATCCGGCACGCTCGTGCATCGTGAACTCGATCGCGTGGAGATTCTGACCGCGGGGGGCGTGGGCTACGAGTGCCTCATTCCGCTCTCGGTGTTCGAGTCCTTGCCGCAGGAAGGGGCGACCGTCACGCTCCACACACACCTCGCCGTGCGAGAAGACGCGTGGCACCTGTACGGATTCTCCGATCGCTACGACCGTATGGTATTTCAGCGGCTGCTCGTGGCCAAAGGCGTCGGCCCGGCGCTCGCGCTTGGGATCCTGTCGGCGCTCACCCCGGAGCGCGTGGTGCGCGCGCTGCGCGAGAAAGACATCACGACGCTCATGCGCGTTCCGCGAGTCGGCCGGAAGAAGGCCGAGCAGATCATTCTCGATCTGGCCGATAAGATGGACACCGTGGGCTCCGCGCCAACCGCGGTCGGCACTGCGGCAAGCCCGGTAGCTGACGACGCCATTCGCGCGCTTGTCTCACTCGGCTACAACCAGCTGGACGCCGATCGCGCGGTGCGCGGCGTGATGGACGGCGGCGCGGGTGGGGATGTCAGTGTGCTGGTGCGAGGAGCGCTGGGAAGGCTAACTGCGAAGTAGGGGGTAGGGAGTACGGGGTAGGGAGACTGCGAACTCCTCTCCGTACCCCGTACTCCCTACTTCGCTGTTACCGTCGATACTGACTCGCGTCCCGCTGCGGCTTCCCACAGCTCGGAATCGTGATCACCTGGCCCGGCCGTGCACCGGGAATGGGATCGACCAACACGCGGGAGCTTTTCTCGGCGTCTTCGCTCGCGAGATACACGAACATCGCGGTGAGCGTTGCGTTGTGCTTCAAATCATCGACGATGATCTTGTCGAATGAATCACGATTGGTGTGCCACGTGCTGTTGCTGTAGTCCCAGTTAAGAGCACCGAGACCGACGGCCGGTGCACCCCAGCAGCGGAACGACGCGTCGTCCGATCCGGCGCCGATACCCGACGGGCCCGAGAGCCGGATGTACTGCGTGAGCTCCGACGGCATTTGGCTCATGTACTGCGCGAGACGCGGTCCGTTCTCCGGATGCAGGCCCGGACCCGTGCTGACCACGCGACCGGTTCCGTTGTCCTGATTGAAGGCGAACTGCAGGCCCTTCACGACTTCCGGATGATCGGCGGTGAACGAGCCTGAGCCGTTCAAGCCCTGCTCTTCACCGCTCCAGTGACCGACCAAGATCGTACGCGACGGCTTCGGATACACCGTCTTCAGAATACGCAGCGCTTCCATCATCGTGATCGAACCCGTCGCGTTGTCGGTCGCGCCCGAGTGACCTTCCCAGCTGTCGAAGTGCGCTGACAGCACGACGTATTCGTCGGGCTTCGTGGCCCCCTTGATCTCGGCGATCACGTTGAACACCGGCTTGTCGCCAAGCGCCTCCGATTCCGCCATCAGACGCACCGTCGGGCCTTGGCTGTTCTGCGCGAGGCGGAACAACATGCCGTAGTCTTCGCAACCCACATCGAACGTGGGGATCGCCGCGTTGCGCGGCGATCCGAAGATCTTGTTCACGCCAGGATACTGCGAGAAGTTCGATTCGAACACCGCTACCGCACCGGCCGCCTTCAGATCGCTGTAGAACGTCGGCACGCGTTGCGTCACGCCCTGATACATCGCCGAGAGATCACGCTGCATCGAGTCGAGTGATGCCTGCGTGCTCGGCATCGCGAACTCCGCCAGCTGCGAGGCCGGACGGCAGGTGAGGCGCGGCGCCGAGGCCAGCACGATCTTCCCCTTCACGCTCGGTAGCCACGCCGTGAATTCTTCGGGTGACTGATACGGCTTCACCACCACGACGCCGCCTTCGGCCCACTTGCCTGACGTATTGCCGCTCCACGACAGCATGTTGACTTCGAGCGCCTTCACGCGTGGCGCCGTAAGCTGCGCAAACGCTGCGCCGCGCTTCCACGAGTTCCACGTGCCGTACTGTTCCTTGCGCGCCGTGATGCCGAACTGCTTGTAGGTGGCGAGCAGCCAATCCTGCGCGCGGTTCATGTTGGGCGAGCCGGTGAGACGCGGGCCGATTGAATCGAGCAGCTGCTGCGCCAATGTGCCGGCCCGCGAATGCTGCATGCCCTCTTCCCAGAGCTTCAAAATCACGGGATCCGTGGGCGCCACGGTCCGCACATACGACGGCGCCGGATCGACCGGCAGCGCCTGAATGTTCTTGGCGACCGGCGACGGGCCGCGACCGGGCTGCGCGGCGGCCGATGTCGTGGCGGCTGCCAAGGCAGTTGCCAGCCCTGCAAGCGAAAGCGCGAAAAACGAAGATGCACGCATACGAAGCTCTGGTGTTCGGTGAAAATGTGGTGGTGAGCGGTGCGTCAGGCCCGCGGGCTCAACCCGTCCACGAGCGACGTGCGGTAGGCCTTCCATGCCGGCACGAAGCCGATCACGAGGCCCGCACCCATCACCACCGCGAGATAGGTCCACTCCGTGGTGCCGAGCGGATGCAACGCGAGATGCAAACCGAATCGTTGCTCGATTGGCCCCTGCGCGACAGACAAGCCGATATACACGGCGGCTACACCGATGATGCAGCCGAGGAGCGCCAGCACTCCGCTCTCGAGCACCAGCAGCGAGATGATCATGCGTGGACCGGCGCCCACCGCACGGAGAATCGCCATTTCGCGGCGACGCGCCTCGAGCGACGAGTAGAGCGCCACGAGCATGCCGGTTAATCCGATCGCCACGGCAAAAATCGCGATCACTCGCAGACCGACTTCCGCGCTGCCGATATTCTGCCACAGCTCGCCCAGTGCCACGCCGGGAATGACCGCCGTGAGCGGTTCCACGAGATCGGTATTCATCTCGCGCTGCAGCATCAGGGCTTCGAACCGGTTCTTGGTCCCGACGAAAAACGCCGTGATCTGATCGTTGCCGTGGTCATGCGCGGGCTCGGCCTCGACGGACGCAGTTGCCTTCGGTTCAGCCGCTTGCTTCTCCGCAGCCTTCTGCGCCATGGCCGCCTGCTTCACCTCCGGCATTGCGCTTGGTGGCGGCTCCGCCCCCGGCATGACCAGCGGCGTTCCCGGCGGCGTTCCCGGCGGCGGACTCGCCCCCGGCATCACCATTGGCGTTCCCGGTGGCGGCTCCGCCCCCGGCATCACCATCGGCGTCCCCGCCGGCGGTGCCATCGCTGCCGCGCGCTGCTTGTTGGCCGCGACGATCGCCGCCGCCTTTGCGCTTTGTGTCGCGCTCGGCTTCTTCGCCGTTTGCGGTCGCGCCGTCCCCCCCTGCCCACTCCCCCCTGAAACCCTCCCTCCTGCTCCCTCCGCCAACGCCATCGACGAAGCAGCAGCGCCGGTTTCCGGCTCATGCATCGCCTCAATCCCCTCGAGTGTCACGTACACCGACCGATCGATCGGTGTGAAGGTGCGCCCGAGAATTCCGACGACATGGAACGGGTGCGCCTCATGACTCGATGTCCCGATATCACGGAGTCCATGCACCACGACCACCGGCGTGCCAATCGAGTAGCCAAGTTTCTCGGCCACTTCACTGCCGATCACGACTTCCGTATCGGACACCGCGGCGCGTCCGGACACGAACACGATCCGTCCATCCTTTCGGAAGCGATAGCGCTCGTAGAACTCGGGCGTCGTGCCGACCACGCGGAAACCGCGATGACTGTCGCCGAGGGAGTACGGAACCACCCACTTCACCGCCGGGTGCGCCTTCCAGCGCTCCATCGTGGACAGCTTGACGGAGCCGGACGGCGAGCCGATACCGAACACCGCGCTCAGCAGCACCTGCAGTGTGCCACCGCGCGCGCCCACGATCAAATCGACACCACGAATCGTACCGGCGAAGCTGTCGCGTACGCCGGCTCGCACATTCTCGATACCAACCAGCAGCGTGACGCTGAGCGCAATCGAGGCCACCGTCAGCGACGTCGTGAGCAACCGGCTACGCAACGACGTGAGTGCCAAACGCAGCAGCATCATGCGTCTGCTCCGACCGTGGCCGCGTGGTTGATCTCCATCAACTCCACGGTGCGCGAGAACAGCGGCATCAGCGTATGATCGTGGCTGACGAACACGAGGGTCGCCTTCGCCTTGGCGCAGGACGCGAACAACAGCTTGAGAAATCGCTCACGCCGGTCAGTGTCGAGCGCGCTGGTGGGCTCGTCGGCGATCACGACTTCGGGGCTGCCCATCAGGGCGCGGGCGGCGGCAACACGCTGTTGCTGTCCGACGCTCAATTCCGAAATTGGCGAATCGAGATATTGGGCGATATCGAGTTGCGTCGCGATGTCGCGCACGGCGTCGTCGAGCGAACGGCCGCCCAGACGC
The DNA here is from genome assembly GCA_038316215.1 of Gemmatimonadales bacterium. GTDB lineage: Bacteria > Gemmatimonadota > Gemmatimonadetes > Gemmatimonadales > Gemmatimonadaceae > Gemmatimonas. The sequence goes on from JBBQAK010000018.1 coordinate 12,268, forward strand.
TCGCGACGTGCCGGTTCGAGCCGAACGGGGAGCAGGATGTTCTCCCGCACCGGGAGATACGGAATGAGGTTGAACATCTGGAACACAAAGCCCAAGTGCCGCGCCCGAAACGCATCGCGCGCGCCGCCCGACATCGTCGAGAAGTCCTGTCCAAGCACGCGCACACTGCCACTGGTGGCCTGTAATACGCCTGCAAGAAGGCCGAGGAGCGTGGTCTTGCCACTGCCACTCGGCCCATGCAGAAACACCGTCTCGCCGCGGGCGATCGTCAGCGAGTCGATCGCGAGGACGTCGCGTCCCTTTCTATAGGAGAAGCGTAAATCGGACAGCTCGACCGCCGGCGTCCCGTTGGGATCAGCACCGGCGGGATCTGCCCCCGTGGCCCCCTCACTCATTTTGACGAGTAGGGTTCGACTTTGAGTCCTTCCAACTGGTAGCCCACCGTGCCGTAGGGGCTCTCCACCGAAGAGATCTTAAGCCGGCCCGACATCCAGACGGCGTCGAACAGGTTGAGCTTGATCGCCTTTTTGCCGCTCATTTCGACCATGACGATCTGATTCGGCGGTGGCGGCGGCGTGTGCACGCAGGCGCCGTAATACGGCACCAGCAAGAATTCGGCGCCATCCTCCTGAAAGTCGTCGAGGGGCACGACAAAGCCCGGAATCCGGACCAGCTTGCCCTCGAGCTTCTTCAGCGTATCGGTCGACTTGCCGTTCGTGTAATCGAGGCCAGCCAGCACACGCCAGTCGATATTCACCGCCTCTTCCACGAGCGCCTTGGGAGCGGACGGCGCCGCGGTCGTGGGTACGGCCGGAGCAGCGGCGCGAACCGGTGGCGTGGAGCGCACCGGGCGGGTCGGCGTGGTGAATGTCGGCGCCGTGAACGCCGTCGTGGCGAACAAGACGACGGAGATTCCAGCCAGCGAAAGAACAGGCGAACGACGGAACATGGCGAATCCTGGGAGCAGGACGAACGGGAGGCCACGCGACGGCGTCGTGGGCCACTCCCGGAAATTTACGCAATCCGAGCGGGAACGCTGAAAGAGGCGAAAGCTGGAAGGCGACCGCCGTCTCCAACAGTACCCCCCGATCGACGGCTCGTGCCCAGTCGGCACGGTATATTCCCCAGTATGAGCCGCGCCGAAATCACCACGCCGGAAGCCCTCGCCGACGAGAGTGTCGTCGAACTGTCCCTTCGCCCCCAGCGCCTGGTCGAGTTCATCGGCCAGAAGAAGGTCAAGGACAGCCTCGGCATTGCTATCGCGGCGGCCCGCGCGCGCAAGGAGCCGCTCGATCACACGCTCTTTTTCGGACCGCCAGGGCTTGGGAAAACCACACTGGCCGACCTGATGGCCCGTGAGTTGGGGGTGAACCTCACGACCACATCCGGTCCTGCGCTCGAAAAGCCGGCTGATCTCGTTGGCCCCCTCACCAATTTGCGTGAGGGCGACGTGCTCTTCATCGATGAAAATCACCGGATGCGCCCGATCATCGAGGAGTTCCTCTATCCCGCGATGGAGGACTACCGGATCGACATTCGGCTGTCCGATGGCCCCAAGGCGCAGACAGTCACGATGAACATCGAGAAATTCACCCTCGTCGGCGCCACGACGCGGCTGGGCATGCTCACCGCACCGCTACGCGCCCGCTTCGGCATCGTGCAGCAGCTGGGCTTTTACCCGGTGGACGAACTCGAAGTGATCGTGCGTCGGACCGGCGAAGTCCTGAAAGTGGAAATGGACCCGAGCGGCGCGCTCGAGATCGCGAAGCGCTCACGTGGCACCCCGCGCGTCGCCAACCGGTTGTTGCGTCGCGTGCGTGACTACGCGCAGGTGTGCGCCGACGGTCGCATCACACTCGAGGTCGCGCAGGCCGCGCTCGAACTGAATAACGTGGACCACTTCGGACTCGACGACATGGATGCGCGTCTGCTCAAGACGATCATCGAGAAGTTCGACGGTGGGCCGGTCGGGCTCGGTACGATTGCAGCAGCAATTGGCGAGGATCCCGGGACGATTGAAGAGGTATATGAACCGTTCCTGGTTCAGCATGGCTTTCTTCAGCGCACATCGCGCGGACGTGTAGCCACGGCGCATGCCTATCGCCACCTCGGCTACGTTCCTCCCATTGGCGCCTTCGAACAACCCACCCTGTTCTAAGCTCGAGACAATGCTCACAATGTTCGGAACCTCGGTGCAAGCCGCGCGGCTTGCATTCGGATTGCTTCTGTCGTCCGCCGTCGCCGCGCGCGCACTGCCGGCCCAGCCGATGGCGCCGTCGCCGGCCCAACCGGCGGTACCGCGTCTTTCGATCGCTCAGTTCGCCGACTCGGTCGCGGCCGCCGGTGACACGGCCCGCGCCGTCGCCATCCTCGACTCGGTCGTCCGCGTCGACAAGCGGAACGCATCCGCATGGTATCAGCTTGGCGTGTTGCAGTGGAACATGGCGCGAAGTGCACGCGATCCGAACTACATGAAGGATCCGAAGAAGATCCGCCTCCTCATCGCCGCCGACTCGGCGCTGCGATTGGCCGCGCAGTTCGCGCCCGACAGTGCGCGCTTTCACCTCGACCTCAGTCGCTTCAACATCCAGTCGGGCGTCTCCACGACGCGCTTTGCCTCGCGCGGACAGGCGAGCGACGGCTACGACGCCGCCAAGCGTACCGGCGACCGACTGCGGTTGGCCGATGCCGCCGACATGATGGGGATGGGCGCGTGGCGGTTGTACGAAGGCATTGCGAATCGTGCCCTCACCACCGATCAGCAGAAAGTGCAGCTCAGCAGCGCCAACAACTGGGATCGCACCAAAGGGCGTGACTACATCAACAGCTTTGCCAAGAAGATCGAGCCGCCGACCGGCACGGTGGATTACGAGAAAGCGTTGACCTTTTTCAATGAATCAGTCGGCGCCGACTCCACGAATCTGCGATATAGCCGACACCTGTTCATGGCGTACGCCGAGCGCAACCGTTGGGACGATCTGGCGCGTACGGCCAACGCCCGGGCGCGGCAGTTCCCCCTCGACTACCAGGCGCAACTCGCGCTCGGATTGGCGCAACATCGGCGCGGCGAGGAAACTGCCGCACGGTTGGCCTTTGACAGCGCTTTTGTCTTGATGGACGATGACGAGAGCGCGCGCTTGGCGCGTTTTACGCGCATCCTGCGTCCGAATCCCATCAAAGCGCTCAAGGGCACCGGCGGTGATTCACTCGGCTACACCGCGCTGCCCAAGCAGCAGCAACGCGGCCTCGAAGCGATGTACTGGCTGATGAGCGATCCGCTCGCGCTCACGACCGAGAACGAGTATCGCCTCGAGTTTCTCGCGCGGGTCGTGTTCGCCGACTTCCGGTGGACGGTCGATGAATCGAATCTGCGTGGCGCGGACAGCGATCGCGGGGATATTCATGTGCGCTATGGCCCCCCTGATTACGAGGTCAACGTCAGCGGGAGTTCGCAGGGTTCGTCGACCAACGACGGCGGGAATGTGCTCGTTTGGTCGTACAGCAACGGCTTGACGTTCTTCTTCGACAGCCCGCCGGGTTTCAGTAATGCACGGATCGCGTTCGCCGATCGCGATCATGTGGAGTTGGTGAAGAACACTGTGCCGGTGTCGTGGTCGAACGTGCCGGCCACCCGGATGCTCGATACGATCCCTCTTCGCATCGCGCGCTTCCGATCGGGGGCCGACTCCAGTGATGCCGTGATCGCGGCGCGCGTTCCCATCGACTCGCTGGTTGCCACCAGCGGCCTCGATCGGGCACCGGTCGACCTCGAAGTGCGCATCTTTGATCAGTTCGTGAAGGTGCGTGGTCTCGAGGCAGAGCAGTCGACGTACGCCGCGACCGATACCATCGCCCCGATCGAGCGCGTATGGACGCGGCGCCTCGGCCCCGGGATCAACGTGGTCCGCGTCGAGGCACTGCAAGCCGACAGCAAGCGGGGCGCTCGTGCCATGACCCGACTCTTGTCTGAATCCAACGTTGGCTTCGGCATGAGCGACGTGCTCCTCGGCAGCAAGCCGGCACTGCGCAGCGGCGTCACGACACCGGCGCGGTGGCGAGACGTGGCTATCACGCCGAATGTCGGAAGCCTGTCCCGCGGCAGTTCGCTCGGCCTGCTCTGGGAGATGTACGATCTCGTTCCGAAAGACGGGATGACCAAGTATCGGGTCGCGATCTCGGTGGAACGCGCAGAACGTGGCGGCGCCACTGGTTTCGCGGTGCGCGTGCTCGACAATTTCGGACGCGCCGTGGGCCGCGCGCAGCAGTCGCGCGATCGCTTCACGATCTCGTTCGACCGACAGGGGAGCGCACTGCCGGTGCAGGTGGAATATCTCTCGCTCGACATGTCGCAGGCACCGGCTGGTGGGTACCGACTGCGCGTCGAGGTGACAGACCTTTCGAATCAGAAAAAAACAGCTCGCAACACCGAGTTCATGATCCGCTGACGGACAAAAACGCGCCGGACTGTTGCGTTGCAGCACCGATTCGATTGTCTTTCTGCGCTTCCATGACCGCAATGCCTGACTCCGTCGACGCGTCGCCCCACAAGGGCAGCCGCACCTCCGACTACGACTACGAGCTCCCCGAGGAGCGCATCGCGCAGCGTCCCGTCGAGCCGCGCGATGCGAGCCGTTTGCTCGTGGTGGATCGGCGCGACCGCAGCATCGCGCATCGCACCTTCCGCGAGATCGCCGAGTTGATTCCCGCCGGTGACACGCTCGTCGTCAACACCACGAAGGTGTTCCGCGCGCGTCTCCTGGGACAGCGTGAGAGTGGCGGCCCGGCGGAAATTCTGTTGCTCCGCCCGGTGAGCGGCGACCACTACGAGGCGATGATCCATCCGGGTGGCAAGCTCCGTCCGGGACGCGTGGTCACGATTGCCCCTGACTTCCGCGTCGAGATCATCGACACGACACCACGTCACACGCGCATTGTGCGGTTGCACACGAATGGCGACGTGGCCGGCACGATCGAGAAGTACGGTCATGTTCCGCTACCGCCGTATATCGAGCGCGCCGACGAAGCGGGCGACATTGCCCGGTATCAGACGGTCTACGCGGATCAGATCGGCTCGGTCGCAGCCCCGACGGCGGGGTTGCACTTCACGCCCGAC
>JBBQAK010000134.1:0-9192 GCA_038316215.1 Gemmatimonadales bacterium
GAACGAAGCAATCCTTCTGTCCGTTCGCCGGGGTGATAAAGCCGAAGCCCTTGGCATCGTTGAACCACTTGACTGTGCCGGTCGTACGCATCGCGATACTCCTGTTTCTGATTTGGTGCTGGTGTCAGTCGGAGCACGCGGGCAGACGAGCCGATGCAGAACGGAACCAACCACCTGGTACTCGTGATCAACCTCACGACGGTCGCCACCACTCGGTGACTACGATGCAAACAAAAAAGGACCCGCTCGATTTGGCAGGCCCGTTTCTATCGGAACTTGTCCCTACGCCGAGGCGCATGCATCGCTCCCAATAAGGTACAAGGTCTGCCCCCGAAACGCAAACACTGGTACAACTATTTTTTTGTGACTCGCGTCGCCTAGCTCCATGTGACACGGTGACTTGCCTCCATCCACGAGTGACCCTGAGGATCCCGTGACCGCCAGCAATGTCGAGTTCGCCGATTTCTCGCCTCCCGTTCGGCCTCCGGGCGCTCCCTCGTACCGACACGCCCACTGGTATTTTCTCGCCGCCCTCGGCGTCATTGTGGCCGGGTTTTGGGGCTCGTTCTTCAGCCCCGCCGCCCCTCGCGACGTCGTCCACAGCGTCCATGGGATCACCGCCACGCTCTGGCTCGTACTACTCGCCGGGCAGTCGTTCCTGATGTCGCGAGGGATGGTGCGCTGGCATCGTCGCGTGGCACGTGGGGCGTTCCTCCTGATGCCGGTCATGCTCCTCAGCGCCGTGCACATTGTGCGCTTCATGATTGTCAACGCCACGATCCCAGCACCGATCGGGCCGATGCTCGCGCTGTTCGATCTGCCCGCGGTCGCCTTCACCGCCGCGTACTTCGGCGTGGGACTCGCCAACGTCCGGCGCCCGGCGGCCCACAAGCGATTCATGGCCGCGACGGTGCTGCCGGGCCTCTCGCCGGCGCTCGCGCGCCTGTTTCAGACACTCGGCAGCCCGTCGTTCTTCTTTGCGCTGCACGCGAGTCTGGTCGTCACGCACCTCGTGCTCGTGGCACTCATCGTTTCTGACTGGCGTCACGGCATTCATGAGCGCGCGTACCCGATCGCGCTCGCCTTTTTTGTGGCGCTGCACCTCGTGCTCGTACCGGTGGGCTCCAGTGCCTGGTGGGGTAACCTGATGCAGCGCTTCGCAGCGGCGCCTTGGCCACTTTGAGCTGGCGGCGCCCCCGCTGGCCCAGCCGTCGGCGCGCCGAGGCTATACTCCACCATGGCACGAATTTCCCGGGATCGAGACGACGTCCACATCGCACTGTTGCGTGGCGTCAATGTTGGTGGTTCGAAAAAAGTGCCGATGCTGGAGCTCCGCGAGCTCGCACGCAGCCTCGGCTTCGGTAATCCGCGCACGCTGTTGAACAGCGGCAATCTGGTGTATGCCGCGCACGGCCGGCCTACCGAAGAAGCGGCGCTGGCTCTCGAGCAGGGCATCCTGCAGCGCATGAAAGTGTCCACGCGTGTGCTCGTGATCACTGCGGCGGAGCTGGACCGAATCATCGCGGAAAACACGATCGACGAAGACGACGTTGATCCGAGCTGCCTGTTCGTGTCGATCTGGCGTGAGATGTACGATCGACAAGCGCTGCTACCGCTGCTGGAGCAGGACTGGGGTGAAGAGACGCTCCACATCGGCTCGCGCGCCGCGTACCAGCATGCGCCCGACGGCGCGTCGGAAAGTGCGCTGGTGGTTGCGGTCGCCAAATTGCTCGATGACCGCGTCACCGCGCGCAACTGGAACACCATCGGCAAATTGCAGGGGCTGGTGGAAGACGTCGCCGCCGCCGCGAACGACGACGCGTAGACCGTGCCCAGCGCCGATGGCCGCGAGAGGCTGGGCGCGGACGAAGTCCCCGCCCTCGGTGCGGCGCCTGCGCTGAAGCTTGGCGGCTTCTATGGCGCCTTGGCGATCGCGGCGCTCGTGAGTGCGCTGCCGCATGCGGGTGATCTGCCGTTCTACCTGGTGTTGCTGCTGCTCTTCGCCGGCATCCCGATCCTCGGGCACCAGACGATCGGACTGACGCCGTATCGTGCCCGGACGCCGCGTGTTCGCCTGTTCTGGACGCTCGGTGTGCTCTATCCAGTGGTCGTGCTGGCGCTCGGTGGGTGGCTCCTTGTGCGACGGCGGCCACCGACGCTCAATGATCGCGATCAGGCGTCGGTGCAACGCGCGGCGCTGCTCACGTTGTTCGTGTCGCGAGAGCACGCGAAGCAACTCGTGTTCTGGAGTGACGACGCGAACCTGTCGCCGACGCTGCAGCTGCTTCGGGAATCCGGTGTGTCGATCGAGGCGCAACAGCCGGATACCGCGGCGCTCGCGATGCCCATGCCGGTGCATCTGGAGTCGCTGGCGACACTCGAGCAACAGTTCCGCGCACGGCCCGACGGTTGGGAGGCGTGGTTCGCGCGATTCCCCGCGAGTAGCGGACTTGTTGCCCTGACGCGTCCGGTCGTACTCGCCGCGAGCGCTGACGGTATCGCGCGCGTGGTCGTCGTGGTCGCTCGCACCTGCGGCGAGCACTGCCACTCAGCGTGGCGTGTCACGGTGGTGCGCCACGCGGGTCGCACCTGGCGAACCAGCGCCGTCGAACCGCTCACCCTACCGCGCAACTAAGTTCGCTCGCGCCGGTTAGGCGGGTAGCGCCACCGCGGCTCACTCCGCACTATATCACAGCTCTTTCCTCCTCCCACGGCCGAGACGCGCATGCTCAAGACTGTCGGCATCATCCTGCTTGCCATGCTGGGCGCGTTGCTGCTCATGGCATGGCGTCAGCCCGATGCTTTTGCGATCGAACGCTCGGTCGTCGTGTCCGCACCTCCAGAGGCGATCTATCCTCGAATTGCCGACCTGCACCAGTGGAATACGTGGTCGCCGTACGAAAAGCTTGATCCGCACATGAAGAAGGTCTTCAACGGCACACCTGGTGCCGCTGGTGCGAGCTACTACTGGAGCGGCAATATGAAAGCCGGCGAGGGCACGATCACCGTGCGCGAGCTGATGCCCCCGTCGAAGCTCACGATGCAGCTGGATATGTTGAAGCCGATTGAAGGACACAACGTCGTCGAGTTCAACCTGGAGCCGGCAGATGGCGGCACGCGTGTCACGTGGGCCATGCGCGGCGCGAATACCATGCTCTCCAAGATCGTTGGACTGTTCATGAACATGGACACGATGATCGGCAAAGACTTCGAGGACGGACTGTCTTCGCTCAAGACGCAGGTGGAGACGAAATGAAATCGTTCGGCATCGCACTCGGGGGCTACATCCTGATGTTCGTCGTGCTCTTCGCTACGCTCACCGCGATGTACTTCGCGCTTGGCTCCGAGCGAACGTTTCTCCCTGGCAGCTTCGCTGTCACCCCGCTGTGGATGGTGGTGTTCTGCTTCTTCCACTTCGACGCGGGGATGGTGGCCGGTGTCGTGGTCGCGAAGCTATCGAGTGATCGCAAGGTGCCGCTGATCCTGGCGACGATGGCGCTGCTGTTCGGCGTCCTGCTGGCGCTGCCGGCGGTGCAGGGCACCGCTCCTGTCGCGGTGCCGCGTGTTGCATCGCTCACCAATATGCAGGCGATGATGCAGGCGCAGACGCCGGTGTGGATCCAGCTGATCGTCCCGGCGCTGTCCGCGCTTGGCGTGATCGCCGGCGCCACCCTGATGTCCGTGGTTGGGCGCCGCCGGTCGTGAATATGCCGGACCCGTTGTGGATGTCCGAGCGCGACGAACGATGGCACGACGCCCTCGCCGGCTACGACGCGGCGATCGCGGCGGTACCGTCGGCGCGGCTGCGCGAGCACGATACGTGGTACCGCACCACGCTGCCGTCGCTGATCGCCGCGCGCGCACCAGGCTACGTGCTGCACGAGGAAATGGTGCGCGTCACCGAGTGGAAGATGGCGCGCGGCGTGTGGCGTGCGCCGAATCTCGTGCTGGTACGCGGCAATACGGCAGACGCCGTGGTCAGCGCGAGCCGGTCAGCGTGGGAGCAGATTCCGCATCCAACCAAACCGGTCACGGCGCTGGTCGCACTCAAGGGTGTCGGCGCGGCCACGGCGTCCGCGCTGCTCGCGGTGATGGCGCCAGCGGTCTATCCGTTTTTTGACGAGGATGTCGCCGCGCAGGTGCCGTTGCTCGGACCGGTGGCGTGGACCAACGGCTACTACGCCACGTATGCCGCGGCACTTCGTGAGCGCTCGGCGCAGCTCTCGGTAACGTTCTCGCGCGCGTTCACGCCGGTGATGGTGGAACGCGCGCTGTGGGCCACTCGTCGGAATTCGAACCTGAGTGCGCTCACGTGACCAATGCGGATGTGGTGATCTGTGGCGCGGGGATTGCCGGCATCGCGGTCGCGCACGCACTCGCGGTGACGCACGGCGTGCGTCGCGTGCTGCTTGTGGACGAACGCGCACCGCTTACGCTGACCAGTGACAAGAGTACCGAAGCGTATCGCAACTGGTGGCCGGGCCCCGACGATGCAATGGTGCAGCTCATCAATCGCAGCATCGATCTGCTGGAGCAGTGGTCGAACGCCAGCGAGGATCGCTTCGGGCTCAATCGACGCGGTTATCTCTACGCCACGCGCGACATCGTCACGGCCGCGCGGTTCGTGGCTGACGCAGCGAGAGCGAATGCACAGGGGGCGGGCCCTGTGCGTACGTATCGCTCGGTACACGAGGCGGCGGCATATCAGCGTAGTCCGCATCGTGGCTTTCGTGGCGTGCCCGACGGTGCGGACCTGTTTCTCGATGGCGACGCGATTCGCCTGCATTTCCCGTGGTTGCACCCCGACATCGTCGCTGTGCTGCACGCTCGGCGATGCGGCTGGTTCAGCGGTCAGCAGCTCGGCATGTATTTGCTCGATGAGGCGAAGGCCGCCGGCGTCCAGTTGGTGAGCGGGCGCGTCATGCGCGTGCTGCAGACGGCGGGAGTGGTCGAGGGTGTCGTCATCGCGCACGATGACGGTACATCGACGCATATCGCTACGCCGGTGTTTGTGAATGCGGCGGGTCCGTACGCGGCGCAGGTGGGCGAACTGGTCGGGGCCGTCCTGCCGCTTTTTTCGGAAGCGCACTACAAGATCGCGATCGAAGACACTGCCGGTATCATCGATCGCGACACCGGCCTCGTGATTCTCGATGATACGCAGCAGCTCGAGTGGAGCGATGACGATCGCGACGAGCTCGCTGCCGACGATGCCACACGATGGCTGACCGAGCCGATGCCGGCGGGGATCCATTTGCGCCCCGAGGGCTACGGCGCGAGTCGAACGGTGTTGATGCTGTGGGACTACCACAGCGCGCATCGCTTCCGCGTACCGGAATTCCCGATGCCGGACGACGCCCTGTATCCTGAGTTGGTGCTGCGCGGCATGACGTCACTCGCGCCCGGGCTTGCCGCGTATCTCGAGCGATTGCCACACGCGTATGTGGATGGCGGCTACTACACCAAGACCGCCGAGAACCGGCCACTGGTGGGGCCCAGCGGCGTGCGCGGCGCTTACGTGTGCGCGGCCTTTTCCGGCTTCGGTCTCATGGCCGCGCCAGCGTGCGGAGAACTGCTCGCCGCCCAGATCGTCGGCGCCGCGCGGCCAGCCTACGAACCGTCGTTCCTCCCGACGCGATACGATGACCCGGAGTACGTCGCGCTGTTGTCGCATTGGGGCAGCACGGGTCAGCTGTAACGTGCGCTAGGGTCGGGGGGCGTTGCGCTTCACCTGCTCGTCCATGATGCGCAGCAACTCCTGATTGCTCCACGGCTGCCAGCCGTGCGGCTTGAGGGGGCGTCCGTAATCGAACTGGCCGCCGTAGTACGGCCCTTTCCCCGGCTCCTTGGTACTCTCGAGAAACGTTTCGAAGCGATACACGCCGAGGTTGAGGAAGTAGTTGTCCATGTCGCCGACGGCCACGTGCAACTTGCCTACTAAACGCGAGCCGATGGTCGACCAGTTGCGCTCCACGTAGTCGCGCAGATCATAGCCGTTGGCACGCATGGCTTCGGCGACGCTCTTGTCGATCACACCGGTGCGCTTATCCCAGAGCGGCTTGGGATACCCATCGGCCCCCACCGGCGCCCACGCGGCTTGCCAGCCGTCCCACTGTCCACCTGAGCGTCCGTTGGTCGCGATCACCAGTTCGGCGGTATTCTCCTCGCGCATGGTGAGTTCGGTCATCCCTTCCGGTGAGCGACTCGACGGCACTTCGCGCGGAAGCCACGAGCGTTCGTTCATCACGAAGGCATTGGCGTCGGCGTACACGTTGCCGAACTGATAATTACGGAAGTCGAGCTGGTCGGGATACAACGACCACGCGCCGCCGAAGATGTCGGGGTAGTGCACCTGCAGCGCGAGCACGTCCCAGCCACCGGTCGAGCCACCAGTGAGCGTACGCGCATGTGACGACGGGATCGTGCGGTAGCGCTTGTCGATCTCCGGAATCAGCTCCTGCGTGATCGCGTCGCCATAGGGGCCGTTGTTGGCGGAGTTCAGGACGTAGCTGTCGTCGTAGAACGGCGTCGGATGCTGAATAAACACGGCGATGAACTCGGGGACATTTCCGGCTGTCCACGCCTGCTGGAATTCGCACCCCGGCTCACGGGCACTACGCACCAAGCGGGCGGCTTTGGCCTGAGCGGTTTCCGGCGTCTCGCATCCCTCGAACGTGAAGCCGAAGGGTGCGCGTTCGCTGAAGTGCCCCACCGTGTAGACCACGGGATATCGCTTCGTGGTGTTCTGTTCGTAGCCCTTGGGCAGCAGCACGACCGCACCGACCGGCATGTCGTGATTCCAGAAGGCACTCACCTTCTTCGACGTCATCGTGAAGCGCTTTACCCACGGCGAATCGGAGAGCGTGGCCACCGGCGGCAGCACCTTCGTGAGCGACAGCGAGATCGTAGGATTCGTGGCCGGGTCTATGCGCAGCTTCTGCACCGCGCTCACCAGTGAACCCGGCGCGTTGTTGAAGCGCTGGCCTTCCCATGAGTCCATGTGCGCCCAGATCGTGTGACCATCGGCGCGCGCGAACTCGGTGTACGGTAGGAGCATGCCCTGCACGAAGTACTCGCCGGCGGGCAGCTGTTTCAGTGAAGCGACCGGAAAGCCGAGCGTGGTCGCATCGATGGTGGCCACGTCACCAGGACGAAGCGCGTTCACGTCGACGCCGAAGAACGGTTCGCTGCTGCGATTCGAGCCCGCTTGCTGACGGGGCTCTGTGCGGTCGGTGCGCGCGAGAAACACGAAGGCGCGACCGGTGATCGGGCCGGAGGCGACCGACGCGTCGAAACGGAGTTGCACCGTTTGCGCTACAAGTGGAGCCGCAGCCGGCGTGGCCAGAGACGCGAAGCCGGCCGCAAGCAGTACGGCGCGACGGGGAAAGCGGGATGCCGTCAACATAGGGATCAGTGCTGATGCGAAGGTGAAGGCGACGCGACGGGGACTTCGGACGCGAGTCCAGGCGCCGTGGATGCTGGCGTGTCGGAGAGATGTTCCTGCACGATGCGCCAACGGCCGTTCTCACGACGCCAGAGCATCGTCCACGCGCCACCAACGGTGTGCGGCGTGCCCTGCGGCGTGGTGTGCGGAATGCTGTACGCGAGGGTGAGGACGGCGGCATCGCGGGTGATCACGTCGACGTAGGTGGAGCCGAGCACGAAGCGCGGGTTCTGCATGTTGCGGCCGACGCGCTGCCAGAATCCGGCGATTTCACCGGCGAGCGTGTCGCGCGTGGTGGTTATCCGTCCGGCCACGGCTGAAATGATGCGTCCGCTGTCGGGATACAAGCTGAGCAACCGCGCGGCGGGATCAGGCGTCGAGAAGTCGTACGCGTTGGTGACGAGCGCGCTCAGGGTGTCGGCAATGGCGCGCCGATCGGCGGGCGACACCCGGAGCGGATCGGTACAGGCAGTCGCCACCGATAGCATCGCGAGGGCGGCGACACCAACAGCGAGCAAGCGGCGGAGGGGAGGGCGCATCGGTCGCATGGAGTACGGGTGCCCGATCGGAACAGCAGAACGACTCTTGCTGAGGATAACGAGCGTGGTCGTTCGACGCGCCAGTTTGTCCCGCTGAGGCTCGACACGGCTGAGCTCGGAGCGAGGTAGAGTCGGTGTCCACGTTCTCACGCAGAGGACACCGGTTGTCACCATGAGGGGACGGTTCATCGCGTGGGGCAGACTGCTTCCCTCTGAGCGGGTGTCGTGGCTGGTTGGCGCGGTCATTGCTCTTCACGTTGGTAGCGGGATCATTCGGCAGGCGCCGGGTGCATGCCCGTCTGCCATGGCCCGGCGGCCAGGAGGAGCGCGTGCGGAAGCAAATGAAGACGGCGGCGGTCGTGTCAGGGATGGCCGCGGTGTTCGCGCTGGGTGGCTGTGGCGGCGAGCGCGACCGAAGCGCGATGACGGCCGATCTCGAGCGAGACCTGCAGTTGGCTACGGCAGCGGAACGTCCGCGGACGGCGGTGGTCTCGGCGCTCGAAGGCGGCCCGACGGGCGCGCCGAGTGGCGATCAGAGCGGTCGCCGCGATGCGGTGCCGACGCCGCGCCGTACGGCGCGGCCGGCGCCCCGCGCCCCGATCACCGAGACGGTGACATCGGAATCGGTGAGCGAAGCGCCGGCGGCGGTCACGGTCACGACGGAGCGCGTCGAGCCGACGCCCGCCCCAAGCCCCGAGCCCGGCGTGCAGGCGCCGCCCGATCTCTCCACGGAGGCGGTGGCCACCTCAGGCCCGTCGGCACGTGGTGACGAAGACGCCGGTCGCGATCGCGGCACCAGCAGTGGCACCGTCGGCAACGGTGACGGTGGTCGCCGCGGTGGCGGGTGGGGCGGCATTATCGGTGTGGTGATTCGCGGTGGTGGCGCCGGGGAAGACCATTGCGAGGAGCACGACCGCCGTCGGAATGGCGGACGCAATGGCGGCCGAATCGGCACCCGCGTGGGCGGAAACGGTGGTATCATCGGCACCGTGATCGGCGAAGCGATCGAACGCGGACGGGCACCAGTAGGGACGCCGCAGAGATGGCCACGGTACTGAACGTTGTGAGAGCAAACAGCGCTAGGAATGACGGGCGCTAGGAATGACGGGCGCTAGGAATGACGGGCGCCAGGAATGACGGGCGCTAGGAATGACGGGCGCTGGGAGGAAACCGCGAAACAGCAGACGGCGCCAAGCGCCTCTCGCCGTT
>JBBQAK010000435.1:0-3232 GCA_038316215.1 Gemmatimonadales bacterium
GCGGCCTCGGCGGGATCGTCGGTGAGCAACAAGAGGTCGAGGTCGCCAGGCGAGATCTTGCCTTCGCCGACCAAGCGCGACGTGATCCACCTGACGAGTCCGGCCCAATAGTGCCGACCGAACAGGATGACGGGAAATTGATAGATCTTGCCGGTCTGAATCAGCGTGAGCGCTTCGAACAGTTCATCCAGCGTGCCGAAGCCGCCAGGGAAAATGATGAACGCATTCGAGTACTTGATGAACATGGTTTTCCGCACGAAGAAGTAGCGAAAGTTCACCAGCGTATCGACGTACGGATTCGCCCCCTGCTCGAAAGGCAACTCGATATTGCACCCCACCGAGTGGCCGCCGCCCTGCTTGGCGCCCTTGTTGGCGGCCTCCATGATACCGGGTCCGGCACCCGTGATAATCGAAAACCCCTGCACGGCGAGCAACCGGGCGGTTTCCTGCGCAGCGACGTACTGCGGATCATCCGGTCCCGTGCGCGCTGATCCGAAGATCGTCACGCCCTTGTGAATCTCGGCGAGCGCATCGAACCCTTCCACGAACTCGGACGTAATCCGCATGACGCGCCACGGGTCGGAGCGCGTGAACGCTCCCATCTCGTCTTTGGGACTTTGCAGCAACTTCTCATCTTCCGTGAGCATTGGTCGGTCACGGATGTCCTGATCGATCAGGCGCGGCGCGGGACGGCGCACCGCGCGAGCGCCACTAGACACCAGCGAGGCTTCGGTCTGCGGTTCGCGGCCCGCCTTTCGGTGGCCTTCCTCGGTACGTTCCACCAAGCCGTCACGCGATTCCTGCTCGGCTTGCGCCCGTGTGACGGTAGAGGCCTTCTTGCCGGTTGCTGTACGAGGCTGTGATTGACGCGATTTTGCCATGAGGAGCACGTGGAAGTTGGCAGGACTGATGTCTGATGATACCACGATGACGACGCGACTGCTGTTGGTCGTAGCCGACGGCGTGCGCCCCGATGTACTCCGCGAAGAATTGGAGCGCGGCAATCTCCCGGCGATGGCGCGTCTGCGGGAGAAGGGAGGGCTGTACACCATCAGCACGTCCTTCCCGTCCGTCACTGGTCCCGCGTACGCGCCGTTCGTCATGGGACGACACCCGGCGTCCGTCGGGATGCCCGGCCTTCGCTGGTTCGATCGGGCCCGCTCGCTGCCGTGGTCGTACGCGCAGGCGCGCAGCTACTCCGGCATCGACATCTGGCATGTGGACGGCGATCTCGATCCGCGCAGCCCCACGCTCTACGATCTTGTGCAGCCCTCGTTGGCCGGACTGATGATGATCGCGCGCGGCGCGACGCATGGTCATGTGGGACGCGGCATCGGGTGGTCGTTACGTGCCGGCTGGGCGCACTTTCGCGGCGACGCGCGCGCCTGGCGACGTGTGGAGCAAGCCGCGGTCAACGAGTTTTTCCGTCGCTTCACGCGTAGGCGTCCCACGCTATCCATGCTGGGCATCCTCAGTCCGGACAAACTGGCGCATGCGTTCGGCGGCGATTCCACGGTGGTGCGCACCGCCATTCAGGATGTCGATACGGCGATCGCGCGAGCGCAGGCCATTGCCGCCGCCGACGGATGGGCCGACGGCTTACGCATCTGGGTCGTGGGTGATCACGGCCACGCGCCCGTGTCCGAGCACGAGGATTTGCACGGTTGGTTGTCGTCGCGCGGTCATCGGGTGCTGGCGCATCCGAAGCTTGGCACGCGCGGCGCTGATGTCGCGCTGATGGTGGGCGGCAACGCCATGGGGCATCTGTATCTCGATCCCGCACACAGATCGAGAAAGTGGTGGCCTTTGCTCAGCTCGCGTTGGCAGTCGACGCTCGAGGCGATGCTGGCGCGGCCATCCACCGGCCTGCTCGCGGTGGCGATGAGCGCGAACACCGTGCGCGTCTTTCATCAACAGCACGGTGTGGCGGACATCGTGCGATCTCACGAAGGGCACGACGCGCGTTGGAGCTACCAGCCGATCGACGCCGATCCGCTGCAACTTGGCGGTTCACTGACGAATCTGGACGCCAATGACGCGTGGCTCGCCGGCGGCGACTCGCCGTACGCCGACGCCCTCGTACAGCTGTCCACGCTGGTGCCCTCGCCGAGGGCGGGTGACATCGTGGTCTCGGCGGCCACCGGCTGGGACTTGCGCGCGAAGTACGAACCCACGCCGCACGTGTCTACGCACGGCGCGCTGTTGAACGAGCAGATGATGGTCCCGCTGATCATCGACGGCCCGGTCGCGCGTGTGCCGCAGCGTACCACCGACGTGGTGCCCAGCGCCTTGGATCTGCTCGGTGTGACCTCCGACATTCCCTTCGACGGTCGGTCGTTCTTGCGCTGATCGGCGGAAACGCCTACTCCGTGCGGTTTCGACTGCGCTCGGTGTCGAAGCCTTCGGGATAGCGCTTACGCAGCTTGTCGATGTTGCGCTGCGCGATGTCGTCCATGCTGAGCCCCAGCACCGTGGCGAATGCGCCGATGTACCACAAGCAGTCGCCCAACTCCTTCACGAGCGCGTCCTGATCGAGCGGCGTCGCGTGAAAGAGATGCTTCTTGATAACTTCGGCCACTTCGCCGGCTTCACCGGTGAGGCCGAGGGCCGCGTTGGCGAGTTGCTGTTCGTGCGTGCGGTCGCGCCCGAGCGTGCGGGCGGCGAGTTCCTGATACTCGTCGAGGGTCATCGCGATCGTGGGTTAGAGACCCGCGAAAGCTAATGAGCTTCGCTTATGCCGCGAGGAATCCCAACGTGTGTTCGATATCCCCGCTCAGCTGTGTTTCAATCTCGGCGAGATCAGCTGCACTCAGCCCCAACAATTCACACACCCCGTCACGTGGGACGTCACGCCCCACGCTGCGCGTAAAGCCGCCGCCAACGCGACCGGCTAGCACATCCGCCACATGAATGATCGCCGGCAATCGCTGGTAGGCCGTCGCGAGCGCCAACGGATCGTGGTGATGCCCGCAGGCGTTGGCGAGCGCATCGGGGAAGCGCCACTGCTTGCACAGTGCCTTGCCGAACTCCTCGTGTGTAGCGCCCAACCACTGCGTCTCCGCCTCGGCGAATGACAGCGAGGGGTTCTGTGAGGTGGCCAAGATCAGCGACGAGAACTCCGTGATCGATGCCTGGACAGGATTAAAAATGACAGCTTTCGCATTTTGTACTTTTAATTTTGTAAAGGATAAATGTTGTTTGTCCGTCTTTTACAGGTTCATGGCATTTGTAA
>JBBQAK010000222.1:0-6637 GCA_038316215.1 Gemmatimonadales bacterium
CAGTATCCGACCCGGCGCGGTGCGCATGCCGCGCTCAATCACGCCCCCGCCCAGCACGATGTCGCCGTCGTAGATCACCAACGACTGGCCCGGCGAAATCGCCTGCACCGGTTCATCAAGCGCGAGTTCGATCGCATTACCCGACAGCCGTACGATGGTGGCCGGCGCCGCCGCCGCGCGATTCCGCACTTGCACGTGTACCTGCGCACCGATCACCGGTGGCTCGACCAGCCAGTTCAGCTCACGCGCTTCCAATCCGCGCCCCAGCAACGCCTCGCGCGGTCCGATCACCACCGCGCGCTCGCTTGGCACGATCTCCACCACGAACATCGGCTCGGCGAAGCCACCCGGGAGCCCTTTGCGCTGGCCAATCGTATAGCGCGCGAACCCCGCATGTTCGCCGATCACTTCGCCGCTCACGAGACGCAACGGACCCACGGCCAGGGCAGGGGCGTCGGGGCCGAGTTGCTCTTCCAGTACGCGCACATGATTGCCGTCGGGCACGAAACAGATATCCTGACTTTCGGGCTTTTCTGCCGTGCGTAGCCCAAAGCGGCGCGCGATGTCGCGTGTTTCCGCTTTGGTCTGATTGCCCACCGGGAGCACGAGCCGCGAGAGGACCGCGCGCTCGATGCCCCACAAGAAATAGCTCTGATCCTTGGCGGGATCGAGTCCGCGCAGCATCACGCGCGCATCGCTGCGGTCAGTGCGTGAACCCATGCGCGCGTAGTGACCGGTGGCCAGCCACGGCGCATCGATGTCATCGGCCTTGTGCAAGAGGTCGCGAAACTTCGTGAACGTATTGCACCGCACGCAGGGAATCGGCGTGCGCCCTCGCGCGTACTCCTGCACGAAGTCGTCGAGGACGTCGTGACCAAAACGATCGACGAGATTGGTCACGTAGTGCGGAATACCCAACTTCTCGCACACGCGTCTCGCGTCGCTGGTGCTGTCCAACGAGCAGCATGGACGGTCGGGAATATCCTTGCCGTCTTCATGCAACTTCATCGTCACGCCGACCACGTCGCAGCCCGCTTCCATCAACACGGCGGCGGCTACTGACGAATCCACGCCGCCGCTCATGGCGACGAGTACGCGCTCACCCTTCTGCGGCAACACGCCGTGTACCGACACGTTCGACATATGCCGACTCAGAACTCAATGGGCGCGAAGGCGCAGGCCGCGCTGGTGGCCTTGCCCACGCGCGACTTCTCGGCCAGCGTGACGAGCACGTCGACCGTGCGCTGCACGCAGGCCTCGGTGCTGAGGCAGCCGAACGACACGCGGAGCGCCGCGTTGGCGATGTCGGGCGACACCCCCATCGCGCTCAACACGTGCGATGCCGATACGCTCCCGCTCTGACAGGCTGAGCCGGCGCTGCAGGCGATGCCGCGCAAGTCGAGCGCCATCAGCATCGACTCGCTGCTGGTGCCCGGGATGGACATGTTGGTGATGTGCGGCGCGCGCGGCGCCCCCGCGGCGTGAATGATCACGTCGGGAATGCGCTCTCGCAGTCCGCCTTCGAAGAGCGACTGCAGCGCACGCAGGCGCGTATGCTCGAACTCCTGCTCAGCCAACAGCAGCTCGGCGGCAGTGGCAAGGCCTACGGCGAACGCGACGTTCTCCGTGCCGGGTCGGCGTCCGCGATCCTGTGAGCCACCGTGAAACATCGGCTCAAGTGGCGTGTCGCGTCGAATGAACAACGCGCCGATCCCCTTGGGCGCGCCGATCTTGTGGCCTGAGATCGTGAGCAGATCGAACGGCGTGGTCTTGGCACTAATCGACACCTTGCCGAAGGCCTGTACGGCGTCGGTGTGAAAGTACGCACCGCTAGCCTTGGCCTGCGCCGCCAGGGCCGGCACGTCTTGCACCACGCCGACTTCGTTGTTCACCCACATCACGCTGGCGACGGCAACGCGCGCATCTAGCAGCTCCGAAAAATGCGCCGCGTCCACGAGGCCGTCGTGCGTCACGCGCACCAAGCGTTCTTCGCCACCCTCGTGTTGCACCTGATGCACCGCCGCCAACACCGCCTTGTGCTCGATCGGCGTGGTGATGGCGGCGTGTCGCCCTAACGACCGCAGCGTGCGGAACACGCCCAGAATGGCAAAGTTGTCGCCCTCCGTTCCCCCCGACGTGAAGCAGACTTCGTCGGGCTGGGCGCCTAAACACCCCGCCAACCGCTCCCGCGCTTCGTCGAGCGCCACACGGGCCTCACGGCCCCAGCGATGTACGCTGGAGGGATTGCCGAAGCGCGCGCCGAAGTAGGGCGTCATGGCGGCCATGACCTCGTCGCGCACGGGAGTCGTGGCGGCGTGGTCCAGGTACACGGGCTGAGTCATCCCTGTAAATTATAGGGAAATGTTCACGACCTGTATCCACTGCACGACGGATCTTGGCCGGAATGAGGCGTTTGAGGCCTTCCCGGTGGGCAGCAGGCTGGCCTTCGACGCCGCCAAAGGGCGCCTGTGGGTAGTGTGTCGCGCCTGTGACCGGTGGAACCTCTCGCCGCTTGAGGAGCGCTGGGAGGCTATCGAGGCGATGGAGCGCCGCTTTCGTGACAGCCGGCTGCGCGTCAGCACCGACAACGTGGGACTGGCCCGGCTCAAGGAAGGCGTCGACCTCATTCGCATCGGGCAGCCGCAGCGCCCCGAAATGGCGGCCTGGCGATACGGTGACCAGTTTGGCCGACGGCGCAAGCGACAAATGCTCATCACCGGCACGATTGTCGGAAGCGCTGTTGCCGTCGTGGGTGGAATGATCGCGGTCGGTGCCAGCGTGGGTAGCTTTGCCGGCGTCTACGCGAACGGTGGCATTTGGGACATGTTGGTCAACGGACGGCAGAGCGTGTCGATCGGCAAGATCGCGCTGCCCGATGGACAGGTGGTCGATGTGCAGCGCAAGCACGCGCGCATGAGCGCACTCGAGCGTGGCACCGACGGAGGACCGCTACAGCTGCGCTTAGAGTCCGTTACGGGTACGCACCTGTTGATAGGGGACGATGCCATGAAGGCGGCAGCGCGATTGCTGCCCACGGTGAATCGCTTCGGCGGATCACGCGTGCAAGTGCAAGACGCGGTCTCGTTGCTCGAAGAAATCGGCGATCCCATGCGCGTGCTCACTTCGGTGCAGCAACGGGTGGGCGCCACCGTGGGCGATGCGCGCTGGGGCGTCGCGAAGAAAGACTGGAGCGGCAGTCACAAGCGAAACATCGTGAAGAAGCTTCCCGGAGTGCTACACACGCTGGCGCCGCGCGACCGTCTCGCCCTCGAGATGGCGCTACACGAAGAAAGCGAACGTCGCGCCATGGACGGTGAACTCGCCGCGCTCGAACTCGCGTGGAAGGAAGCGGAGCAGATCGCCAAGATTGCCGATGACATGTTTTTGCCGACGTCCATCGACGAGCAGCTCGACAAGCTGCGCCATCGCTGAGCGACGCACATGTACTCCACCTGCATCCACTGCCGGAAGTCGCTGGGCGCCAACGAGGCGATCGAAGCGCTCCCCATTGGGCGCCGCATCGCGTTCGATGCGCGACAGGGCAGGCTATGGGTTGTATGTCGAAGCTGTGAGCGGTGGAATCTCACGCCCTTCGACGAGCGCTGGGAAGCCATCGAGCAGAGTGAGCGTGCGTTTCGCGACACGCGTGTGCGCGTGAGCACCGACCACATCGGACTCGCACGGTTGGCCGACGGCACAGAGCTCGTGCGTATCGGCGCGCCGCAGCGCCCGGAGTTTGCCGCGTGGCGCTACGGTGATCAATTCGGACGACGTCGCGCGAAGGCCATCGCCACGGGCGTCGGCGTCACGGCCGCGGCCGGTCTGATCGTGAGTGGTGCCGTGATCAGCGGCGTCGGGCTGGCGGCGGTGTTACCGCTGGTGCATGCGGCGAACATGATCAACCTGGTCACGCAAGTCGGGATGGCGCAGAAGCCTATCGATCATCCCGACGGTGGTCGCTTCATGCCGATCGGCAATCCGCGCATCATACCCAGTGATCGCGCCGCCGGCTGGGCCATCGATATCGGATACACCGCGCATTATCAGGGCCCTGACCCCACACTACGGAACGGCGGCTACTGGGGCATGATGCGCCGGCAAGAAGGGAAAAACGAACTCGGGCGCGTGCAACTGCACGGCGCGGACGCCGTCCCCCTGTTACGTCGCCTCATGCCGCGCATCAATCGAGGTGGCGCGCGCCGCGCCGTGATCGCCGACGGCGTCTCGCTCATTGAGCAGGCTGGTGGCCCGGAGCGCTTCGGCAAGTGGGCCGCCGGTATGCGCCGGGAATGGGCTGCCAAGAGTACCTTCGGCGACACCGGTGATCTCTCCGCGATCCCCGCGTCCGCGCGCCTCGCCTTCGAAATGGCGATCAACGAAGACACCGAACGTTTGGCGCTCGAAGGCGAGCTGGCGTCGCTCGAGCGCGCGTGGGCCGAGGCCGAGGGCATTGCGAAGATTGCCGATGCGCTGCTGCTCCCGGAGTCTGTCACGGAGCAGTTTGATCGGCTCAAGAAACCGTAACGGGCCGGCGCGCTACTTCTCGCGTATGGCCCGCAACAAGGCCCGCACCGGCGCCGCGTCGGCACCGTGTATCGCTAACGGCTGCGCCAGCAACTCGTAGCGCCCCACCGGCACAATGTCGAGCGCCAGATTCTCCAGTACGAACGCGCCACCGCCAAAGATCGCGTTGTGTACCGGCAACTCCGTACTGGTACGACGATCCACACTTGGCGTATCCACACCCCACAGCGTAAGCCCGTGCTGCACCAGCCACGTTGCCGCTTCAGCCGTCAACGCCGGCCACGCATCGGGAAACACACCACCGGCCACGGAATGCCCGGTGCGCACGATCACACGCGTCGGCACGGGGGCACCCAGCAACGACTGCAGTACCGGAATCGTGATGTCATGCGCGGCATCGAAATCGTCCGCCAACGCCACCAACTGCACCTCACCGACGAACACCGACGCTGGCAAAAACTCCGACGCCGGCCACGTCGACTGCACATGGAGCGGCGCATCCGCGTGCGTGCCCACGTGCGCACTCGTGGAGAGCACGCCCAGGTTCACACTGCTGCCTTCCTCCCGTCGGCACGTCCAGCCGCATGAAAACCCCACGTCGTCCGGCCAGGGCGGCGTAGCAGCAGAAAACGGCACACTGATATCGTAGAACATGGTTTCTCCGTACCCCGTACTCCCTACCCCTTACTTCGCTTTTCCATAGAACTGCGATCTCACCGCCCACAGCTCCGGAAAAAACCGATGGTTCACGGTGCGGGACAGATACTTCGCACCAAGCGTGCCCCCTGTGCCGAAGGTACCGGGGCCGATGATACGCTCTACCAACTGCACGTGGAGAAAGCGCCACCGCGCGAACCGCTGCTCGAACTCCAGCAATCCTTCGACCAGCAGAAACATCGGTGTCGGTCCCGGACCCATGTACAACTCGGCGAGATCCATCTGCTCGTGCGCGATCAGCGCCAGCACCAGCGACTGCAGCACCGGACGGGCCAGCGCCTCCTTCACCACCGCCGGCGGATCGCCATGCTCGGTGATGGCCGCCAGGAAGTGCGGGTCGCGCAAGCCGGCGGTCGCTTCGATCGCACGGAACTGGGCGCTCTGCGAACCGCTGCTCGAACCCAGATAGCCACGAAATTGCGCGAAGCGCTGCGGCGGGAGCGTGTCGAGCGCGGTGAGTTGCTGGGCGATGATTTCGGTGAGCACGTTCACGCGCTGCACGGCGAGCAGTGCCCGCATCGTGTCGAACGCTTCCAGTGCCGTGATCATCGTGTCCATTTCGTGGCGCAGCACCTTGAACCACAACTCACTCGCCTGATGCACGATGATGAACAGCAATTCGTCGGGATGTTCGGGCGACGACTGCAGCGTCTGCAGCTCCAGCAACTCCGGTAGACGTAAGTAGCTACCATAGTCGATGCCCGATGCGCCGTGTCCGTGAGCGCCATGTGGCGATTGATCAGAAACTGTCTCACTCATGGGAAATGCCTACGGAGAAGGAGACGTACTCAGAACGTGGAGACGCCAAGCGCGGTCACGTCGTCGACTTGCATGGTTTCATCGGTGTAGAACGGCTCGCCGTACTGCACGCGAATCAGGGAGCCGTAGTGCGCCGCCTGATGCGTGACGATGTCGTACAATGGCTCTCCATTCGGATACGCTTCGCCGGCTTGCGTCGTCCCATCGAACTGGGAGCCGTAACACTTGATGGCGTCGAGCTTGCGCGTGAACTGCGCGCTGATGTCGACCACGAATGAAGGCTTCATCGCGTCTTCACGATAGGTCACCACATGTAGCAGCTTGAACGGGCGAAACGCCGGGTGATCACCCGGCTGATATTTCGCCAGCCCACTCAAAAAGCAGGCATCGCGCGCGAGCTCGGTGGTACGGCGGTGATCCGGGTGGCGACCACGAGGCGCTGGGATGATCACAACGCGAGGACGCAGCCGGCGCAGCACCTGCACCAGTCGGCCGCGCGTTTCATCGGTATTGCTGATCCCGGCGTCGGGAAGTTCGAGATTCTCGCGCACGTGCAGCCCCATCGCGCGAGCCCCCGCTGCCGCTTCGGCAGCGCGAAGCTCGGCGGAGCCCTTCGTACCCATCTCACCCTGGGTCA
>JBBQAK010000040.1:0-15016 GCA_038316215.1 Gemmatimonadales bacterium
CATCGAAGACTTGAAGCGTCGCAAGGGACCCGATGCGGACATGCCGACGCGGATCAAGTACAAGAAGTTGGTACGCTCGTAGCGGCGGTGTGCGGTTGATGGATCGTGGTACGCGGGGGCTGGGGCGGCCGAGGGTGTCCCTGTCGCCGCTTGCTGCGCGTGGGGTCTGGAGGTGGGGCTCGCCCAGTGCCTGGCGGCCCCCACGCAGAGGCGGCTTTGGGACACCCTCGGCCGCGCCAGCCTCGAGCGTGGTGGGTGATCTGGCAGGGCGCTGTTGCGGACGGTGGGTGGGTAACGCGCACTGCGAACGGCGCGGGTGCGTGGAGGCGGTTTCCTGGCGCCGCCGCTGCGGTCCACATGCTCTCTGCCGTCTCACGTCGACCACTAGCTTTCAGTATGTCACCGAGCGACCCCGCGACACGTCTCAATCTCTACGGCCTCACCAAGACCGAGCTGCAGCAGCAGCTCGTGGCGTGGGGTCTCAAGCCCGTACATGCGGCCCGGCTCTGGAAGTATCTGTACATCGAGCTGGTGTCATCGCTGGACGAGATGCCGGAGCTGGTGCCAAAGCTGGCTGAACGACTGCGAGTCGAGGCCACGCTTGGTGTACTCCCCACCGCACTCGAGACGGCGTCGAGTGATGGATTCACGCGCAAGTATCTGTTGTCGCTCCCCGACACGGAGCGTATTGAGACGGTACTCATGCGTTTCACCGGCCGCGTAACGGCCTGTGTGAGTTCGCAGGTCGGCTGTGCCATGGGCTGTGTGTTTTGCGCGACGGGACAAATGGGCTACACGCGTCATCTCACGCCGGGTGAAATCATCGCACAGGTGGTGCACGTGGCGCGTGTGCTGCGCCACGAAGCACCGAAGGGCGCGGCCCAGCGCGGCACACGACATGCGCTCGGCACGCGCTTGCGTAATGTGGTGCTGATGGGGATGGGTGAGCCGCTGCACAACTACGATGCGGTGATGCAGGCCATCGATATTATGCTCGACCCCAGCGGGCCATCGCTGGCGGCGGAGCGCATTACGCTGAGCACGGTGGGTGTGGTGCCGGGCATTCTGCGACTGGCCGCTGAGCAGCGCCCGATACATTTGGCGGTGTCTCTGCACGCGGCCACGCAGGCCGAGCGTGCGGCGCTGGTGCCTGCGGCGCGCAAGTGGCCGCTTGATGAACTCATGGCGGCGTGCCGTACGTATAGCGAGATGACCGGGCGTCGCATTTTTTACGAGTGGACGCTGATCGAGGGGAAGAACGACAGCGAGGAGCAGGCGCGCGCGGTGGGCGAGTTGCTGCGCGGACTGCCGGCGCATGTGAATCTGATTCCGCTCAATCCCACCGTGGGGTACGACGGTGCTCCTACGCACAGCGTGGCGGGCAACCGCTTTCGCGAGATCTTGCAGCAGGAGTACGCGTTGCCGAGTACGATGCGGCAGCGGCGCGGAATCGATATCGCGGCAGGATGTGGGCAGCTGGCGGTGCTCGCACCGTGACTAGGTAACGATGCCGATGACATCAAGCGTGTTGCTCATCTACGGTGCCAACGGATACACCGGCCAGCTGATCGTCGAGGAGTGCGTGCGTCGCGGTGTACGGCCCGTGCTCGCCGGCCGGCGCGCGGAGTCGCTTGCGCCGCTTGCCACGCAGCATGGCCTCGAGGTGCGCATTGCTTCGCTCGACAATGCGGCGGCGCTTGGAGCGATGCTGGCCGGCATCACGGTCGTACTGCATGCCGCCGGTCCGTTCTTCCGCACGTCGGCGCCGATGGTGCGCGCCTGCGTGGCGGCGAAGGTGCATTACCTCGACATCACCGGTGAGATCGCCGTGTTTGAAGCCTCTCGTGCGCGGCATGAAGACGCGAAGCAGGCGGGCATCGTGATCATGCCGGGCGTCGGGTTTGACGTGGTGCCGACGGACTGCCTGGCGGCGCGACTTGCTGAACAGCTCTCAGGTGCACAGCTGCTGGAGCTGGCGTTCGCCGGCGGTGGTGGGTTCAGTCGCGGCACGTTGAAAACAATGGTGCTCGGCTCGCCACAGGGCGGGGCGATTCGCCAGGACGGGCGGATCACAACGGTGCCGGCCGGATGGAAGACGCAATCGATTCCGTTTCGCGATCGTGTGCGTCACGCGGTCACGATTCCGTGGGGCGATGTATCGACGGCGTATTGGTCGACGAAGATTCCCAACATCCACACATACCTCGCGATGCCGCCGAGCGCGGTGCGGATGATGGGTCTCACGAAACTAGCGAGCCCGTTGCTCTCAATGCCGTTCGTACAGCGGTTCGTGGAATCGCAGATCGACCAGCGGGTACGGGGCCCAAGTGCGGCGGTACGCGCGAGTGCACGCATGCATGTGTGGGGACGCGTCACGCATGCCGATGGCCGCACGGTAGAAGGCACGGCCGAAACACCCGAAGGGTACCGGCTCACCGCCATGGCGGCGGTGGAGAGTGCGCGTCGTGTGCTAGAGGCCGCACCCTCGGCTGGCTACCACACGCCGTCGTCCGCCTTCGGTGCGGGGTTTTTGGAGTCGCTTCCGGAGTGTGACGTGGTACTCGGCGCGTGAACGTATTCTCGTGCCAACAGGCGGAGGCATCGTATGCGTGACAAGGTCGTGCTGATCACCGGGCCGGCGCGCGGCATCGGCGCGTCAGTAGCCAAACGGCTGGTGCAGCAGGGTGCGCGGGTGGCGCTGGTTGGCCTGGAAGCAGAGCGACTGCAGGCGTTGGCCGAGGAATTGGGCGCGGCGGCCGCGTGGTACCGTGCCGACGTCACCGATCAGGCCGCGCTCAACTCGGCGGTCGCGGCCGCCGTGTCGCACTTCGGGACACTGGACGTGGTGATCACGAACGCCGGGATCGCCAACATGGGCACGGTGTCGATCGTCGATGTGGAGACGATGGCGCGCGTGATCGATGTGAACGTGATCGGCACCATGCGCACGATCAAGGCGGCACTGCCGCACATCATCGCCAGCAAGGGCTATGTGCTGATCGTCTCATCGGCGGCGGCCTTCATGGCGATGCCGGGCATGTCGGCGTATGCGGCATCGAAGGCGGCGGTGGAGCAGCTGGCGAACGTATTGCGTCTGGAGATGCTGCCGCATGGCGTGGCCGTGGGCAGCGCGCACATGTCGTGGGTGGACACCGACATGGTGCGCGACGTACAGCATGATCTCTCGAGCTTCCGGCGCACGCTGGCGAAGCTGCCCGGGCCGTTCGGCGTGGTAACGTCGCTTGAAGCGTGCACGACAGCCTTCGTGAACGGCTGCGAGGCGCGAGCGCGGACAGTGTTCGTGCCAGGCCACCTGGGCGTCGCGTCGGCCCTGCGACAACTGCTCAACAGCGCGTTCATGCAGAAGCTGACGACGCCGCAGTTGGCGCCCATGATGAAAGACTCGGAGGCGGAGATGCTGGCGACTGGCCGCGCCTTCGGCGCCAACAGCGTGGGGATGGGGGAGCGGGACGGCGACGCTCGGTAGTGCGGGAACGCGCGTCTCGGTCCTCTCACGGCAGGCTTACGACGTCGATCGTTTCGTCGTAGCGTATGACATCGCGGCGCACGAGGGTGCACTCGCGTATGTGATCCTCCGGAGGGATGCACCGTGAGCACGTTCGATCGATTTCTCGTCGTGACAGCACTGCTGGTCGCACGCACCGCACCGCTGTCTGCACAGGCGGTAAGCGAAATCAAGTACGACGCCAACGCATCGCCGCTGGTATTGCCACCGTCGCTGCATTTCGGCGAAGTGACCGGCATTGATCTCGACCAGCGCCGTCACGTGTACGTGTTCACGCGTACCGGTGCGCGCAGCAGTGTGCACGACGGCGTCGCGTCGCAGCTGTTTGAATTCGGCCCCGATGGTAAGTTCATTCGAGAGTTCGGTAAGGATCTCTATGGTTTTTCGTTCGCGCACACGGTGCGCGTGGATCCACAGGGCAACGTGTGGACCAGCGACGAAGGCACGAACATGATCGTGAAGTTCAACAACGCGGGCCGCGTGCTGATGGTCTTGGGACGACGCGACGAAGCGGTGGAGGAGCGTGCCCCGCACGTGCCCGGTGCCCCCGAGCCGGCCCCACGCTGGGGCGGATTCAACCGTCCGACCGACGTGGCGTGGGACAACGATGGTAACGCGTTTATTGCCGACGGCTACAACAACTCACGTGTGGTGAAGGTCGACAAGAATGGACGGTGGCTCAAAACGTGGGGCGAACGCGGCAAGGAGCCAGGGCAATTCAACATCCTCCACACCATCGCGAACGACGCCAAGGGCAACATCTACGTCGGCGATCGCACCAATCGTCGGATTCAGGTGTTCGATCCGAATGGTGCCCTGTTGCGCGTCATGACGATCGACGTGCCCTACACCAAAGACGTGAATGTCATGCTCGGCGCACAGCCGCGTGCCGGCGTGAGCGCACTCGGCGCGTCAGGGGCACCGTGGGCGATCTGTATTACCAAGGGTCCGACGCAATACATCTACAGCGCGGATGCCGTCCCCGGTCGCATCTATAAACTCACGCTCGATGGCAAAGTGCTCGGCGTGATGGGCGACGCAGGCAAAGGCGTTGGGGAGTTTGGTTGGATTCACCAGATCGCGTGTCCATCAGAGAACGAACTGTGGATCGGCGAGATTCTCAACTGGCGCGTGCAGAAGCTCACGTTGCATCCGACCAAGGAACAGCGCTAGTGTTGCTCGAGTTGATGCGCTCACGCGACGTCCGGACACGTCGCCCAGGTTGACGGGAACCAAACACACTCTTCTTGAGATCGTATGCATCATCCAACGTCTGCCGCTCGGGGTCGTGCCGCCGCACTCGCACTGGTCACCACGCTGCTTGCACCGCACCTGTTGGCGGCGCAGCCGGCCACTGCAACCACCGCACCGTCGATCGGCAGCGACCCCGATGTTCTGGGCGCCGAGCGTCTCTTCTCGGCGTGGATGGAAGGACAGATCGCGTATCGCGGACTGCCCGGCATTGCCGTGGGCGTGGTGTACGATCAGCAGCTAGTGTGGGCCACGGGCTTTGGTTTTGCCGACGTCGCCAATAAGGTAGCAATGACGCCGCAGACGAAGTTCCGCATGGCGTCGCACAGCAAGATGTTCGCGGCCATCGCCATTATGCAGCTGCGCGAAGACGGCAAGCTGCGTCTTGACGATCCCGTGTCGAAGTATCTGCCGTGGTTTCAGGCGAAGCCCGCCGGCGATGATGACGGTCCGATCACGATCGAGCAGCTGCTTTCGCATGTGTCGGGGCTGCAACGCGAAGCCGGTGACCACTGGTCGACGAATGAATTCCCGACCGAAAGTGAGATCAAGACCCTGTATGCCAACCGTCAGGCCGCCTTCGCACCGAGTATACGCTGGAAGTACTCCAACCTCGCGTTCGCGGTGGCAGGGCTGGTCGTGGAACAGATCACGGGTCAGAAGTGGGCCGACTACGTGGCGACAAACATGTTCACGCCACTCGGCATGACGGAGTCGAGCGTGGACAAGCAGGTGCCGGGCCTCACGGTGCCGTATGGACGGCGCATGCCCGATGGAACGCGCGCCATCATTCCGTTCATCGACGCGCGTGGTATGGCGGCCGCTACTGGTGTCACGTCAAATGTCACGGACATGGCGAAGTTCGTATCGGCACAGTTCCGGCGTGGACCACGCGGTGGCGCGCAGATCGTGAGCAGTGGATCGTGGCGCGAAATGCATCGCGCGCGCGCGGTGGATGAGACGTGGGTGAGCGGCACGGGGCTCGGCTTCGATATCCGCCGCATCAACGACCGCTCGTGGGTGGGACATGGTGGTGGGTATTTAGGCAACACCACGCAGACGTTGTTCCAGCTTGACGATAAGGTTGGCGTGATCGTGCTGACCAACACGAATGACTCCAACGTGGGCGACATCGCGCGACAGCTCGTGGTCACGGTCGGTGCGGCAGTGGCCAAGGCTGGCGCGCCGAAGCCGGTGGTAGTGGCGTGGGACGCATCGTGGTCGCGCTTCGCCGGTCTATATCGCGGCGCGTGGAGTGACGTGCAGGTGGTACTGCTGAATCAGAAGCTTGTGCTCATCACGCCGAACGCCGCGAATGTGGACACGCCGGTGACACTTGAGCCGCTGGGCGGTGGACGTTTCCGCTATACGGCACGAACGGGGGGTGCTGAAGTGGGCGAGGTGGTGCGCTTTGTTGAGGGGAGCGGCCTAGTAACAAGGATCATTACCGGCGACGGGTTCTTCGATCGTGTGTCTTCGAAGTGACCGCTTCTCGACCAATGAGCATTCACGTGGTCCTCGTGCACCCGGAGATTCACTGGAACACGGGAAACGCGGGGCGCACCTGCTTGGCGGCCGGCGCGACGCTGCACTTGATCGAGCCGCTGGGCTTCTCCCTCGACGAGGCGCAGGTGAAACGCGCGGGTCTCGATTACTGGGAGCACGTGGACGTGCGCGTCTGGCCCAACTGGGAAGCATTCGAGCGCGAACTGCCGCGGCTCGGCGCGCCGTTCTTTTTCGAGACCAACGCGACACAGCTGTTTTGGGATGCGCCGCTCGCGCCGGCCGAGGGGACGGTGCTGGTGTTCGGGCGTGAGACGGGTGGACTGCCGCTGGCGCTACGTGAGCGGTACGCGGATCGGATCGTGGCGTTACCGATGATGTCGGATCGGGTGCGGTCGTTGAACTTGTCGACGACGGTGGCGGTAGCCGTATATGAGGTGCTGCGGCAAGTCAGGGTGGCGGAGCAATAGACCGGGGACGAAACTACCAACGGCTGAGGGAGCAGGGGGGAGGACTGCAGGGAGGAGGGCGCAGGGACACGGCGTGCTTTTCCTGCTTCCACCCTCCTGATCTAACTCCTCACTGCTCTCTCAGCCGTTGGCAGTGTCCCGTTCTCAGCAGCGGCTACGCCAAAGCGCCAAGGAAATCCGCCAACTCACGCACGTCCACGATGGCGGCCAGATCGATCGGGCCGTAGCAGTGTGGATACAGCTCGGCGCTTGCAGGCTTGGGTGTGCTCGATGGCAGCGGCGCCGGCGGTTCGTAGCGCAACGGCGCGGACAGCTGTGTTGGGTCGATCACCAGCAGCACGAGATCCGGTACGCCGGCGAAGTACGCCTGCGCCGTGGGCGCTACCTGATGTGCGCGCGAGAGATGGATAAACCCTTCGCGCGCGAGACTCTCGGCGCGGTAGATGCCACGAACGCGCGCGTCGTGGATGGCTTGACGCGAACAGATGTGGAACACGGTGGTGTCGGCGGGAACCGTCATCGTAGTCGTGCGATGGCGCGCATGCCGTCGTCGCCGATGTCGAGACTGTGTTCGTTGACGTAGAGCGCGATGTGCTGCGCACAGACCTCGTCGGACATTTCCTGCGCGTTGGCGCGTACGTAGTCGCGACTCGCCTCGGGATGGTCGAAGGCGTACTGCACCGACGCGCGAATGGCGCGCTCCACTTCCGCTGCGGTCTCCGCGTCAAGGTCGGCGCGGGCACAGATTCCGGCGAGTGGCACTGGCAAGTTGGTGTCGCGCTCCCACCAGTCGCCGAGATCGATCGCCTTGTGTAATCCGTAGTCGGCGTACGTGAAGCGACTTTCGTGAATGATGAGACCCGCGTGGACTTCACCGCTGCTCACGGCGTGCAGAATGCGGTCGTAGCGCATCTCGACCACCTGCTCGAGCGATGGGGCGGCGAGACGCAGCAGGCGGTACGCGGTGGTTTCGCGACCCGGGATCGCTACGAGCCCGCTGACCGCCTGTTGCAGCGACATGGGGGTGCGCGTGACGACGAGTGGTCCTACGCCATGCCCGAGGGCGGCACCGCTGCGCAGCAGCGTATAACGATTGCCGACAGCGGCGAAGGCGCCGACACTGAGTTTGGTGAGATCAAACTCGCCGCGATGCGCGCGCCGATTGAGTTCCTCGATGTCGAGCAGCACCGGCGTTATGCGAATGGGCGTGTCGATGAGGCCGAATGTGAGCGCGTGAAACGCGAACGTGTCGTTGGGGCAGGGCGAATAGCCGAAGGTCAGTTCACGCATCGGTCACCCATTCGTGATGCTCTCCAAAATCGCGTGCACCAACTCTGGTGTCGCGGCGGTGATTGCGGTGAACGCGGCGTCGAAATGCCAGCGCGTGCGGTCGGTTTCCTCGATCTCATTCGAGATGGCGCGCACTTCAATGGCCGGTATACCGGCGCGCTGAGCAGCACGGAGCACGCCGAATCCTTCCATCGCTTCCACGTCACAACCGGTCGTACCGCCGACCCGGGCGCTGGTGCCGATCGACAGCGCGGCCGCCTCAGGGAGTGCGCGCCGCAGTGCGAGCAGTAACTGGGGAGAGGCGGGTACCGTATTCGGCGCCCACTCCACCGGCACATTCAGGTCGCAGTAGCGTGCGTCGCTGCCGATGACGAGCGATGCCGGCGCAAGCGCGCGACTGCGCCGAGCGCCCGCGATGCCGACGTGCAGAATCGCCGCTGGTTGGAGCTCGGCGATGGCGGCCGCAGTTGCGGCGGCGGCCTCGACGGGTCCGACGCCGCATTGCCGCGTGAACCATCCGTCGGGGGATGCGAGTTCGCGCGCCGTGGCGGCTACGACCAGAATCCGCACGACTTTGCTCATGACGTCCTCATGTCATGAAGTGTAAGGCGTTGCCACTTACTCCACGAGTTCGCCGCCCCACGTGGTGGGGTCCACATCGGCGATCGTTTGCGTCAGCGTCCACGCGTGTCCGGCCGGATCGCGCACCGACGCTTGGCGCTCGCCAAAGGGGTGATCGACGGGTGGGGTGAGCCCGGTGGCGCCAAGCGCGAGGGCGCGGTCGTACGCCGTGTTGACGTCGGGCACGCGCACCATGAGCACGGCGGGCGGGCGTCCGCCGGTCGCGGGGACGGCGTCGGCGTCCCATGCCGCGACCACCACGGCGCCGTTGCCAACCGTGAGTTGCACGCGATGCGGCCCGGTATCACCCGAAACGCGCAGGCGTTCGCGCGCGCCGAGTACGTCCCGTAGCCAGACTACCGCGGCGTCGAGGTCGGGATAGCTGCGCACGGGGATGAATGTGGCGTCGGGGAGGGAGCGGTTGCGTTGCAACGCGATGGCCGTCGAGTCGGTGGCGGCATGCTGAACGGCGCCGAACGCGCGCAGGGTGGCGTCCTGAAGCGCGAGAATTATGGGCCACGCCGCTTCATGCGCGTCACGCGATTCGAGTGTGGCGAATCCCTCGTGCGTGAGTGAGACCTGCGTGAAATCGTCGGCGATCGCGTCGAGGTGCACCGTGAGCGTGGTCTCGGCGCCGCCAGTACCGCCCACGCCGGTGACCCACGTGAGCGACACCAAGGCGTTGGGTTCGAGGCGTAGGAAGCGGCCGTAATGCGGATGACGTACCGGCTGGCGTCCGTCATCGAAGCGCTGCGCGACTTCGAAGAAGAACGGCTCGCCGACTACGGCCCGCAGGCGCGCGGTGTCTGCTTCGGCGAACCACGTGCTCCAGCCCGTCGTCCACGCGCGATACAGCGTAGTGGCGGACAGTGGCGACGTACGGGCGATGGTCAGGTCGTACATCAGTAGCCTCGGGCGAGGCCGAAGCCGCGAGGCTCACTCACGCCTTCCCACCCCTTTCCGTCAGGTCGCCGCATGATGCTGTGCATCCACGCCAAGCTTCCCCACGGCGAGGGCTTGACCGAATGTCCGAGTGGCGCCATCATCGCCGCCGCCGTATCTGCCCAGGCACCGCGCTCCACGAGCAGCGAGTCGGGCACGTCCTGATGATGAAACTGCGGCGCGGTCATAGCCTCGCCCAGTGAGCGGTGATAGTCGAGGACACTCACGATCAGGTGGGCGACCGCCGTGATGATGTAGGCGCCGCCGGCGGCGCCCGTCACCAGGACCGGCGCACCGGCAGAGTCCAGCACGATCGTCGGCGTCATGCTCGACAGCATGCGCTTTCCGGGCGCGATCGCGTTCGCCTCACCCTGCACGAGACCCATCTGGTTTACGGCACCGACCGCGGTCGTGAAGTCGTCCATCTCGTTATTCAGGAGAAACTGCGCGCCGGGAACGGTGAAGCCTGAGCCGTAGGAATCATTGATGGTCGTGGTGATCGCCACCGCATTGCCCTTGGCATCCACCACGGAGAAGTGCGTGGTGTGGCGCTTTTCCCGCGAGGCTGCTTGCGACGAACCCGTCGTCGCCATTGCCCCGATCTCCGCGCGCAGTGCTGCTGCCGTGTCCTTGTTCAGGAAGGAGGCGACCGGGATTTTCACGAACGCGGGATCACCGAGCAGTGTGTTGCGGCGAACAAAGGCACGACGCTCGGCCTCGGCCAGCAGATGGATCGCCTGCGGCGTGCGCCAGCCAAGTGCCGGGAGATCCGTCCCATCGAGAATACCGAGAATGAGGCCGAGTGTCAGTCCACCTGAGGAAACGGGCGGCATGGAAACGATCTGATGCCCATGGTATGTGAACTCGATGGGCGCACGCCAGATGGCTTGGTACGAAGCAAGGTCTTGGTGCGAGATGATCCCGCCGCCCGACTGCATGGCCGCCACGATCAGGTTGGCCGTTTCACCTGTGTAGAAACCGTCCCGACCGTCATCGGCGATACGCTGCAGCGTGGCCGCGAGACCGGGAGCGCGCCACCGGCTGCCGACGGCGCGAGCATGTCCGGCGGCGAGGAAGAGCTGCGCACTGGTGGAGTCGTGTGCCAGTCGCGCTGCGGTGCCCTCGCCGTCCTCGATGAATGCGCTGTCGATGGCGAAGCCGGAGTCGGCGAGGGCCACTGCGGTGTGCAGCAGATCCCGCCACGGCAGCGTGCCATATTTCCGGTGCGCTTCGAATAGACCGGCCACCGAGCCGGGGACGCCGGCCGCGAGTGCACCGTTCACGGAGCGATCGGTGAGCTTCCCCGCGCTGTCGAGATACATGTCGCGTGACGCCTCGCCGGGTGCCGCCTCGCGAAAGTCGAGCGCGACGTTGGTGCCGTTGATGCGCGCCACCATGAATCCGCCGCCACCGAGATTGCCGGCGGAGGGGAAGGTAACGGCCAACGTCATGGCCACGGCGACCGCGGCGTCGATCGCGTTTCCACCGCGCCGCAGCACGCGGAGTCCCGCTTCCGTGGCGAAGGGCGATGCGCTCGAGACCATTGCCGAGTCGCCGGTCGCCACCTTCGCGGTGCGAGTGGCGGGTACTGTCGAGGGTGCGTCGGGCTGACGTTCGGTCGCGCTGCACGCGAAGAGGGCGGGCAGCGCCAAAGGGCAGAGAGCGAGCAGGCGCATGATCGGAGAGTGGGCGATGGGGACGGGCGTTCGACAGCGAGCGCGCCCGTGTCGCATTATCGTTCACGATGGATCGTAACGCACCCTGTCCGTGTGGCTCAGGCCGCAAATACAAGAAGTGTCACGGCGCGGCCGTGCCCCCCGAAGCGGCGGCGCTTCCCCCCGATGCGCGCGCTGAATGGCTGCGCGGCGACACGGTCCTTCAGCGGCAGAAGCGGGTGGGGCAGGAGCTGCTCGACTGGGCCGAACGCACGCTGGGCGCGGACTGGGTCGATGCCGCGCTCGATGCGTGGGGGGTAAGCGAAGAGGACGATATCAACGAGGCGGTGGCCGACCTCTTCACGGCGTGGTCACTCTTCAACTACACGCCGTCGAAACTCGCGAAGCCCATCGCCGCGGCCTGGCTTGACGATGCGACGGGACGCAAGGCCGACGACGCTACACGAGCCCTCGTGACGGCGGCGCTGGCCTCACCCCTTGGACTTTGGGAAGTCGAGACCGTCGAAGCCGGCGTGGGCACCACGCTCACCGATCGACTCAGTAACACCACGTATTTCGTGCACGAGCCGGACCTCACGCACGATCTCGGCCCCGGCGAGTTCATCCTCGCGTACGTCATCGAGACCGACGGCGTGCGCGTGTTCGCAGGGCTCCACGCCGATTCGTTGTTGCTGATGGACGGCAAGACGTTACTCGCGAGCGTGCTCACGGACGCGGGCATGAGTGCGGCGCCGCTGCCGCGTGAGCAGCAGACCGACCCGGCGTGGCAGATCCGACTCGCGCGGCTATGGACCGACACCGCCGATGCGGCGTACGGCGATGCGGACGGGTACGAAGAGGACGCTGAGGACACGCAATAAGCTGATGACTAGGTGACGTGCGACGTATGAGAGTACTGGTCATCGCCGTGATCGCATGCTGTGTGTCGGCGTGCCGCGCGCCGCATATCGTTGATCTCGACGTGCGTGGGGTCGGTGCGCCGGTTTTCCGCATTCCTGCGTTGGCCGTGACGACGTCCGGCACCCTGCTGGCGGCGTACGACGCGCGTCCTACAATGGCTGATGTGCCGAGCCATATTGCGCTGGTGCTACGTCGCAGTCGTGATGGCGGGGCCACGTGGGGGGAGCGCGTGGTGGTGCGCGCCGATTCGGCACCGTTTGGCTTCGGCGATCCAAGTTTTGTGGTGGACGGTTCCACGGGCCGCGTGTGGTTGTTCCACGTGGCGTCGGTTCGCCAAGGATTTTCAGGTTCGAGCACGGGCGTGCGCGATGATGATCCGAATGTGTTGCATGCCGATGTGAGCTGGTCGGACGACGACGGTAGCACGTGGGAGCACCGCCGGCTCACGTCGATGATCAAAGACTCGTCGTGGGGCGGGATCTTTGCGACCTCGGGGCTCGGTATCCAGCTCCAGCGTGGCCTGTACGCTGGACGGCTCATACAGCAGTTCGTGATCCGCAAGCAGGGCGCGAACTATGGTGCGAGCGTGTTCAGCGACAACCACGGGGCGACGTGGCGCATGGGCGCGCTGGTAGGTCCTGGCGTTGATGAAAATAAAGTCGTCGAGCTCTCTGACGGTACAGTACAGCTGAACGCGAGGGCTACGCCGTACCGTTTGGTCGCCGTGTCGCGGGATGGCGGTGCCACGTACGGGGCATTGCGTTCGGATAGTACGTTGATCGATCCGGCTAACAACGCATCGATTGTACGTGCGAGCGGCGGAGCGCTGTTGTTTAGCAACACCGCCGATCGCAGCGCGCGCACGCGACTCACGCTGCGTCTGTCGTGCGATGACGGTACGACGTGGCAGACGTCGCGCGTGCTGGTGAGAGGGGCGGCGGGCTACTCCACCATGGCGGTCCTGTCGAATGGCGACGTTGGGGTGCTGTTCGAGCGTGGTGCGTACGCCGCGATCAGCTACGCACGCATTCCCGCGCTGTGGGTAGGCCGGTGTTGACGGTCGTGACTCAGCGGACGGTGCGATTCGCTTTGGTGGCGTTGCTGATCTGCAGGTCGTAGCCGTCGGGCGTGGTGGTGTGATAGCTCTTGTACTTGGCGGCCGGATCGTGGATGTCACCTTTGCCGCCGGTGTCATCGCGGCTGGTGAGTCCACGCGTGGTGAGTTCGGCCTTGATGGGATCGGTGTCCCACGGCGCGATACCGAATGACACGTGTCCCATGGTGGCGCGTCGTCCGGCCGGTGTGGTGGCGCCTGGCGTGAGTGGGTTGCCGCCGCGGATGATGATGTTGCCGAGGTCGCCGATCTCCACTTCGTTCTGACTGCCTTCGTCACCGGTGGGCTTCCAGCCGAGGAGTGCGGCGTAGAAGGCGGTGGTCTCCTTGTAGTTGGTGACTTCGAAGGAGATGTGATCGAGCCACACCGTCTTCCAGTTCGTATTTTCGAATGGGGCGGGCACGGTGTGTTTTGCGGTGGCGGGCGTCGATGCGCGTGCCTTGCGGTGCGCGCCGTTGGTGATCTGCACATCGAAGCCGTCGGGGTCCTTCACGTGAAAGCTTTCGAAGCCTTTGCCGTCATGGTCCGCGACCGGCTTGAGTCCGCGCGTGATGAGTGCGGCCTCGACCTTTTTGGCGTTCCACGGTTCGATGACCCACGCAAACGAATCCCATGCCGCTTTGCGCGGTGTGCGGGCCGGACCGCGTGCGCGTCCAGTGGCACTGTCGGCGGCGGTGGGCGGTGGCGGCGGGGGCGGTGCTTGGAAGCCACCGCGAATCACCACGCTGCCGAGCGTGCCGATGTCGAGGACCGCCTGTGTGCCGTCGTCGCTGCGCAGCGTCCAGTTCATGAGCGCCGAATAGTAGGCCGCTTCGCGCTTGTAGTCGGTGGCCTGAATGGCGAAGTGATCGAGGGCGACCGTCTTCCAGCCGGTGGGGGCGAAGGGCGCCTTGATGGCCGAGGTGTCGCAAGAGGGGGTGCCAGCGCGGTCACCACCGCAACGACCTTGGGCGGTGGCGTTCGTGGTCGGGACCGCGAAGGTGGCGAGAGCGGCCACGATGGCCGCGGTGCGTATGGCGGGCGAGTGAAGCGGGGATGACATCACAACTCCGTGAAGGGGAGTCAAGCCGAGTGGATGCGTTGTGAGGGGTACGGATGCATATACGCGGTTACGCGGTGTCGGTGAAAGCGTTGCATGGTAGGGGATGGCTAGCGGCGGGACTCTTCTGAGTGTGTTGCACGACCGGATCGTTGCCAAGCATTACAGCGCCCGAACGGAGGAGGCGTATGCTCATTGGGTGCGGCAGTACGTCCGATTTCATGGGCGCCGGCATCCGCGCGAAATGGGAACGGTGCAGGTCCGTGATTTTTTGACGCATTTGGCCCGCGACGAGCAGGTGAGCGCGAGCACGCAGAACCAAGCGCTGGCCGCGTTGCTATTTCTGTACCGCGAGGTGCTGGCGATGCCCATATCGGGCGAGATGCAGCATTTGCACGCCAAGCGACCGAAGCGGTTACCGGTGGTCATGACGCGCGACGAAACGCAGCGCGTGTTGCAGAAGATGCGCGGGTCGACGCGCCTGATGGCGTCGCTGATGTACGGGGGCGGGATCCGGGTGATGGAGTGCTGTACGCTTCGCGTGAAGGATGTTGAGCTGTCGCGCGGCGAGATCCTGATCCGATCGGGGAAGGGGCAGAAGGATCGCGTTACCGTGTTGCCGCAGCGCCTGCTGCCGGCGTTGCGCACACATCTCGAGCGCATGGCGGTGCAGCACGCGGCCGA
>JBBQAK010000175.1:0-7985 GCA_038316215.1 Gemmatimonadales bacterium
GGTGCGCGTTGCGGGGCGGACGGGTGCTCGTGATCACGCCCGCCCTCGTCAATGCGCCGGCGCGATCGTTCGGGTCGATCATTCGCAGTCGTGAGTTGCTCTGGCGATTGCTCGTGGCGTCGCAGGTCTTCAACGAGGAGCTGACACGACGCGGCGGTCTGCTAAAAGTCGGACTGTTCAACTCCGAGCTTCCGGTCACGAACATCCCCGCCAAGGTACTCGCCGTGCGCCGCACGCTGCAGCAGCACCAATGGCTGCACGATCTATTCGACTTTCCCCCCGCCGTGTACACCGGCCTCGAGGAGCTCGCGGCGCAATACGCGACCGTCCCGTTTCCGGTGCCCGACTCCACGGATTTTGAATACCGGCGCTACCCACAGCTCCACATGAAGGCCAACTTCATGGCGTCGCGTGAGGCCTGGCGCGTCATGGCGCGCGAGGATTGGGTGGACTTCACGCGGCAGTACGTGCCGCGTCGCATGGCGCAGGTGAAGTCACGTGGAACGGCCGTCCAGTCGTTCGGCGAGAACCCTGAGCCGCTCATCGACGTCGGCGAGGACGCCGTACGTCGCTGGTACGACGAGCTACCGGTTGAGCAACGCGCGCGCGTCGTATTTTTTACGCTGATCGGGTCGGCCAATCAGAACGACCGGAGCTTCTCCAGCGATGGCGAGATCGTGATCGCACTCTCCAATTGGCCCGCCGTGATTCCGTATCTCGATCTGCTCTCGATCATCGGCCAGAGTCGCTGGGTCGAAACGACCGACGAGCTCGACGCGCTGCTTCCGCGGCGCGCGATGGTACTTACGCGCGTCGCGCATTGGTTTAAGGCGATGTTTTAAGGGCTTTGGCGCGTTACTCCACTTTCGTGACCTGATGCTCCGGGTCTCGCTCGACCACGATCGTGAACTCGGTCGCCAGCGCGAGAATGCCGGCGACGGCCGCCCAAAACGGCGCCAGAAACGCCCCGGCAAGCCCTGCGCTGAGTGGCATATCGATCAGGGTGCGACCAGTCCCGTTGCGCACGATGATGCGCCGCACGTTGCCCTCTCGAATCAGCTGCTTGAGTGTCGACTTGAGCTTGTCACCCGCCACCTTGATCTGTTCCATCACCGCCTCGCTGCCGGAATGGTGGGTTGTCGGCCCATGCGTCGGATACGCCCGTCGGCCACGCCCCTCATCGTCAATCTACTGGCCAATCTACGGCCATCCGGCGGTCAGCCGACACTCTGAGATGGCGACCGCACCCCTCACCGCGAGCCCATGATGAAAACCCAGTACTACACCGCGTCCAGCCTGGACGGCTTCTTGGCTACCGAGGACGATTCGATTGAATGGCTCGAGTCGCTCGCCGACATTTCGCTGACGAGCTACCCGGCGTTCATTGCCGACGTCGGTGCGATCGCGATGGGCTCCGCAACCTACGCGTGGATGCTGCGCCACGTCCTGCAGCCAGCGACCGGAGACGGAGGGCCGTGGCCATACGTGCAGCCCACGTGGGTGTTCTCAAGCCGAGAGATTGAACCGATCGATGGGGCCGAGATTCACATCGTACGCGGTGATGTCCGTCCGGTGCACGCCGCGATGACGCGGGCCGCCGCGGGTAGGAACCTCTGGATTGTGGGCGGTGGCGATCTCGTAGGGCAGTTCTACGATGCCGGACTGCTCAACGAGATCATTGTGCAAATCGGATCGGTCACGTTGGGCCGCGGCAAACCACTACTGCCGCGTCGTATCGACGGCGCGAAGGCGCTGCGATTGACGTCGGTGGAGCGGCTCGGCGACGGCATGGCGGAACTGCGCTACGACGTGCCGCTAGACAGACCCTGATACGTGTGGGAGCTTGTCAGCACGCTGCCGAGTGATGCGGACCCACACGACGAGGAGGAATCACGCATGACCCCAACGCTCGAGAAGGCGTTCGGCTACCGCGGCGACACGATGCATCTCCCAGTGCCGAATCTCACGGCGGCGGTCCCGTTCTACGAAACGGTGCTCGGCTTTCGCGTGGTTTCACGCGACGAGGCACCGGTTGCGCGCGCGGTACTTGCGCGCGACGCCGTGCAGATCGGGCTCGAGGAAAACGGTGGCGATCCCGCGCAAGATGGGTGCGCGTTTCACGTGCGTGGCGTAAGGGCGTTGTTTGACGAGTTCGCGACTCGCGGGCTGACTACGTCGTCGTCGGATTTCGGCGTGGAGCAGCGTGATGGTGTGGCGTGGACGGTCCGCTACGTTATTGCGCCGGATGGATTGTGCTTCTGGTTCGGAGAGCGCGAAACGACCTGACGAGGATGGCGCACGCCGGCTGGTTGTCGCAGCTTTCACTGGTCTGCTCGGTCGTGCTTCACTCCTCGGGATACTGCATGTCATCACGTCGTTCTCTCGTGCGGGTCGGCGCACTTGTCGCGCTCGCCGTCGCTGCTTCGTCCCTGCAGGCGCAGCGGCCGAGTACCATGGCTGGCCGTTCCACGGTATACGCGTCTAGCGCTGTGGTGGCCACCAGCCAGCCGCTGGCATCGGCGGCCGGGCTCGAGATCCTGCGCCGCGGTGGCAATGCGATCGACGCCGCCGTGG
This sequence comes from Gemmatimonadales bacterium, assembly GCA_038316215.1. Classification (GTDB taxonomy): domain Bacteria; phylum Gemmatimonadota; class Gemmatimonadetes; order Gemmatimonadales; family Gemmatimonadaceae; genus Gemmatimonas. The sequence continues at coordinate 2,575 of JBBQAK010000175.1, forward strand.
CGGCGGCCGCCGTGTTAAGTGTGACCGAACCGCATATGACGGGCATCGGCGGCGATATGTTCGCCATCGTATGGCTGGCGAAGGAGCAGCAGCTTGTGGCGATCAATGCGAGCGGACGGGCCGGCTCGCTGATGACGCGTGCCACCCTGCAGGCGCGAGGCTTCCGCGCGGGCTCGCAGCAGGGCGTGATGTCCGTGACGGTGCCGGGCGCGTTGGCCGGATGGGACCAGCTCGTGCGCACGCACGGCAAGCGCACGCTGGCACAGGTGCTGCAGCCGGCCATCGGATACGCGCGCGATGGTTTTCCCGTGTCGCCGATTATTGCCGCCCAGTGGGCCGATGAGACGGCGTTCTTGAAACGTGACTCGGCCGCTGCCGCCACGTTTCTGCCCGGCGGACGCGCGCCGAACGCCGGTGAGTGGTTTCGCAATCCCGACTACGCGCGCACGCTCAAGACCATCGCTGACAGCGGCATCGGCACGTTTTATGGCGGCTCGATCGGGAAGCGCCTTGTGTCGCGCATCAAAGCGTTGGACGGCTTCGTCACGCTCGATGACTTCCGCACGAATGCCCCGAACTGGGTGACGCCGATCTCGGTGCCGTTCAAGGGCTATCGAGTGTGGGAGCTGCCGCCCAACAATCAGGGCATTGCCGCGCTGGAGATGCTCCGGATTCTTGAGCCGTACGATCTCAAGGCGATGGGGCACAACTCGCCGGCGTATCTGCATCATCTCATCGAAGCGAAGAAGTTGGCGTACGCCGACCTCGATCGTTTCGTCGGCGACGCTGATCATCTCGCCATGCCGGCCTCGCAGATGCTGACCGATGAGTTCATTGCGGAGCGGCGCAGTCACCTCGATGCCAAGCGCGCGCAGGAGCGCGTGGATCCGGGTCCGCTGCGGACGAAGAGTGAGACGGTGTATCTCACCGTCGCCGACGCCGAGGGCAACATGGTATCGTTCATCAATTCGAACTACGACTACTTCGGATCAGGGATCGTGGTACCGGGCACTGGCTTTGCGTTGCACAACCGCGGCGCTGGCTTCACGCTCACCGAGGGGCTGCCCAATACGGTGGCCCCGGGCAAGCGACCGTTTCATACGTTGATCCCCGGCTTCGTGACGCAAACCGTGAATGGGCGTGAGCAGGCGTACATGAGCTTCGGCCTCATGGGCGGTGGTGTGCAGGCGCAGGGGCACGTGCAGTTCTTGCTCAACTACTTCGTGTTCGGCATGGACGTGCAGGCGGCCATCGATGCGCCGCGCTTCCGTCACTACGATGGATTTCGCGTGGCACTCGAGCCGCCCTTCGGGGATGGAGTCCGCAATGCGCTGGCGGCGATGGGGCATGTGCTGATCGAGCAACCCACCGTAGCCTTTGGTGGTGCGCAGGCGATCGTGCGATTGCCGAGGGGATGGGCGGCGGGACGTGACCCGCGGAAGGATGGGATGGCGGTGGGCTACTAACGAAGCGCAGGCATTCTGAGGTCGGTGATCAGAACGCTGACGTCAGACTGGGTATCGTGTTCAGACACGAGCAACCAGAGAAGACAGTTTCGAGCGGGTTTCGCGGTGGTGGCGATTCTCGAGACCTGCGCGGCAGGTGGGGAACGCGGCGCTTCCGCGGCACGGCACCATGAAATAGCTCGGTACTGGGCACTATCAGTCCTGAATTCCGATCACTACCCGCCATCTGAGGTCAGAGTTCTGAGGACGGACGTGTGAGCGCTGTGAGACACTCGGTAATTGCCTCCGCTCTCCGTGCATCGCTACAACGCAACTGGTTGTCTCTTTCGGCACGTCGCGCGGCCTCGTCGCGTGCGGACTCCCATTCCGGCGGCAGCATGGCCGCACCAAAGAGCTCGGTACGGAGCACGATCGTTGCTGAAGGCTGAATACCATACGCCGTCTCTTGTTAGAGTTCTGAACGCTCTCCCCTGAACCCCGTGACCACCTCGCCAATCGCTCCCATCCTCCGCCTCCTCCCATACGACAGCGACTGGCCCTCGCGCTTTGCTGCCGAGGCGGCGCGTTTGCGCGCGGCACTTGGTGATGCGGCGCAGGCGATGGAGCATGTGGGAAGCACCGCCGTGCCCGGCCTGCCGGGGAAGCCGGTGCTCGACGTGGCGATCGCGGTGGCGAACGACGCCGATGCCGATGCGTGCATCGCACCGATGCAATCGCTCGGGTACGAGTATCGCGGTCCGTACGGCGAAGATCCGCGTCGGCGGTACTATGTGCGCAACGCGGGCGGTGTGAGCGTGGTGCACGTGCACCTGTATGTGTTGCCGGCTGCGGCGTGGCACGCGCTGCTGGCGTTTCGCGACGCGTTGCGGGCCGATACCGCGTTGAGCACGGCGTACGCGGCGGAGAAGTATCGTGTCGCCGAAGCCGTGGGCTGGGACAAGAGTGCGTACTCGCTGGCGAAAGGTCCCTTCGTTCAGCGTGTACTTCAACGCGTGAGGGCCGAGTCATGACCGACCAGATTCTGTTCGACGATGGTGCCTCATACGAGCGCTATATGGGCGTGTGGAGTCAGCTGGCCGGTGTCGAGTTTCTCCGCTGGCTAGCACCGACACCTGGACTGCGGTGGCTCGATGTGGGCTGTGGGAATGGCGCGTTTACCGAGCTGATCGCGGCCCAGTGCGCTCCCACCGCCCTGCACGGCATCGACCCGTCGGCAGCGCAGTTGACGTTTGCGCGTTCCCGTGCCGCGTTGAACCACGCCGAGCTGCGCGCAGGGGATGCGATGGCGTTGCCGTATCCGGACCACATGTTCGACGCGGCGGTGATGCCGCTGGTGATCTTCTTCGTACCGGAGCCGGCGACGGGAATTGCCGAGATGGCGCGCGTGGTGGGTCCTGGCGGCCTCGTGGCGGCGTACGCGTGGGACATGCACGGCGGTGGTTTCCCGTACCACGTGATGCAACGTGAAATCCGTGAACTCGGAGCGATCGTGCCCGCTCCCCCCAATCCTGAGTCATCGAGACGCGACGTCATGGAAAACCTATGGCGCAGCGCGGGGCTGGTCGATATCGAGCTGCAGGAGATCACGGTGCAGCGCACTTTTCCTTCCTTCGACGTCTACTGGGCGACGATTGCCGGGTGGGACGCTGTTGGTCGCACGCTTGCCACGATGGCCCCCGAGGGGATCGCGCGACTGCAGGAGCGGCTGCGCCACGGTTTGCCGACTGATGCCGATGGTCGGATCACGTACAGTGCGCGTGCCAACGCCGTTCAGGGGCGGGTACCACGCCCATGACACCGAACGCCGATACACCCGAAACCATTGACGCGTACATCGCTGGCTGTCCGCCATCGGTACGGGAAATCCTCGCGCAGGTACGCGCAACGATCCGTGACGCAGCGCCCAGCGCCGTGGAAGCCATCACGTATCGCATTCCAACATTCGTGCAGCATGGCAACCCTGTGCACGTCGCCGCATACAGGCGGCACAATGGAGTGTAGCCCGCTCCAACAGGCACGGAGCAGTTCAACGCCGAGCTCGCGCCGTACCGTGCGGGAGCGGACGCAGTGCACTTTCCCTTGAACGCCCCGATGCCGCTTGCGTTGATTACGAAGATCGTGCAAGGCAGGCTGAAGGAAGTCCGCGTGCGTACGCCTTGATGCGTCGGTGCTTGGCGGCCTGGAGCCGGAGCTGATCTGCGCGGTGGGCTGTTGATGGCCTTCGCGCGCTCAGGGTCACGAGGCGGAAGGCAGCCTATATCGTGGCGTTGGCCGAGCAGGTGATTGACGGACGGCGCGACCTGCACTTGCTCGCCAGGCTGCCGGACGACGACGTGCTCCTCGCGCTGCAGCGCGTGCCGGGGATCGGCCCTCTGTGGCATGCGTACCTCACGCAGCGCGCACGTTCGGTGCCGTGCCAACGAGCCGCGTCCCATGACTCGTGACTTCGTACCCCCTACGCCTTACCGCTGTTCAAGCTCCGCCATCTGCGCGGCGTGTCGCGCATCATGATGCGCCGTGAGCTCCACCCAGGAACGGAGCGTGAGCGGGCCAAGGAACGGATGCGGGAAGGCCACGCCGTCGAGGACGGCGTCGTCGGCGGCGGCGAACGCCTCGAGGAGCGCCGCCCGCGACGCGTGCAGCTGCGCGAGCGACGCGTCAGCGTCGAGCGTGCCCGCCGGGCGCACGCGCTCGGGGGCTTCCACCTTAGTGGTACGCTCGCGGACCCACCCGATCGTGCGCTCGGTGAGGACAGCCGCCTGCAGCTCGTCGGCGGTCGCGGCGCGTGGCATCTCCGCCCCCTTGGCGATCATGCGCGCCACGTTCCCTTCAACGCGGGCGCAGTGTTCGATGATCTGCGCGGCTGACCAGACGCCTTCGCCGGCCGACACCACGCGGAGTGCTTCGGGGGTCGCGTCGAACTGGGCAAGCAGGTTCGCGCGCTCGAGGTGCAGGAGCGCCAACAGCGAGGCGGCAGAGTCGGTGGGCTGGGTCATTCTGCTAACCTATCGCGGGAGGCGCCGCTTGCAACCACGCGAACCCGTCGGCATAGTCGTAAGAAGCTCAGTGCCTGTCCATTTCAATCGGTTCGTCTATGCGAATGTTGTTTCCCTGCGTGCTGTTCTGTGCCTCCGCCTCAGTGCAGGCGCAAGGCACCAAGCAACGGTGTCTCGATACGCCGATCGACTCGACGAACCCGTCGTTGCCGGTGTATCAGGAGTGTCACGTCGAGCGCAAAGCCAAATTGCGCCTGAGTAGCCAACGGCCGCAGTTTACGCTCCCCTCGGGAGGCGCTGGGCCGACCTGCTACCGCGCCAGCTTCGAGTTCGTGGTGGACACCTCGGGGCAGCCGGAACTGGAGACGGCGCGTCGCGTGTCGAGCACCGATGAGCGGTTCGCGGACGCGGTCGCGGCCACGCTTGGCGGACTGCGCTTCGAACCCGCTCGTCTCGATAAGGCACCGGTGCGACAAGTAGCGCGCTATGAAAGCCGCCTCGGCGTGCGCGTAGTCGTCAAGTCGGCAACGCCGACGACGGGCGGTCAGCCGGGCGCGCGGTCCGCGCCGCTCACGCCGCGGCCGCCCAGCTGCTGATCGAGGCACGCTCCGCGCCGTACGCGCCAAGCGCCTGACATGAGGCTACTCTTGTCAGGGTGACGCCGCCGCGCGACGTCATGGGCGAGGCGTCCGCGTCGCTCACTTCACCACGACCCGCCACGACCCGAGGGTTCCGGTTGCTCCGTACCCCCAAGCGATCGACCACGCATACCCTGCTGCTGCTGGTCGGCACCGTGGCCCTGGGATTGGCGTCGCGTCGCTACCCCGCCGTGCTTCCTCCCCTGGGATCGCTCTCGCAAAAGGGCTTCATCGAGCGCGACCAGTCGCGCTCCCGCGGCGTTCGCATCGTTGGTCATTCCGGGCAGGCGAGCACGCAGCCTGTGCCGTAC
>JBBQAK010000271.1:0-5455 GCA_038316215.1 Gemmatimonadales bacterium
CAACGAAACGATGCAGCTGGCGCGTCAGCAGGCGGAGCTCGAGCAGAAGGCTCGTCAACAGGGCGCGCAGGGCATGCAGGGCGAACAGAGCGCGCTGCAGCAAGGTGTGCAACAGGCGGCCGAACGGCTGGAGAAGGCCGGCCGCAGTTCGTCGCTGTTGTCGCAGCGCTCGCAGAAGGCAATGGGCGAAGCACAGCGGCGCGTGGAACAGGCCACGCAGCAGATGCAGCAGTCGGGACAGCCCGGCGGCAGCGAGCAGGCGCAGAACGCGATGAAGGATGCCAGCGAGGCGCTCAATCAGGCGCTGTCGTCTCTAGTGCGCGATCGTGAGAAGATGAACGGCGCGCAGTCGGCATCGGGCTTCACCGAAATGATGGAGCAGCTTAAGCAACTCGCGCAGCAGCAGGGGCAGTTGAACGGTCAGATGCAGGGACTCAACCTGTTGCCCGGCGGCGCGAAGGGTGAGGCGGCACGGCAGCAATCGCGCGCACTGGCGAAGCAGCAACGTGAAGTGGCGCGTTCGTTGAACGACGTGTCGGACGCCGATCAAACGGGTCGGACCGATGCGTTGGCCAAGGAAGCGCAGACGCTGGCGCAGCAGATCGAACGCAACGGGATCGATCCCGCGGTGGCCGCGCGTCAGCAGCAGCTGTACCGTCGACTGCTCGATGCTGGTCGTTTCTTGGAGCAGGATGAGCGCGACGATCAGGGACCGCGCGAAGCCAAAGCCGCCAACGGCAACGGTGCGTCAGGCCGCATTGATGGCGCCCAGTCGGGGAAGGCGGCGAACAAGTTCGCGCCGCCCACCTGGAACGAGTTGCGTGGCCTCGGCCCCGACGAACGGCGCATTGTGATCGAGTACTTCCGCAAGCTGAATGTCACGACGCCGCCGTAAGGTCATCGGCATGCCGAACAGCGCGCGGTGTTTCGCGGTTGCGCTGTCGCTCGCGTCGGCACCTGCCGTGGTGCGCGCGCAGGCCGTGATACGCCCGCCCGCCACGCGTGTCGATTCGGCCAACGCACTGGGCATCGCGCTTGACGCCGAAGACAAAGGCGACATGAAGACGGCGGCCCTCGCGTATCGCGAGGTGCTGCAGCGCGCGCTCATCCCCGGGAACTCCGACGGCGACAAGGTGGCGCTGTCGCTGCTGGGACTCGAACGCGTGTGGGCTGAACAGGGCATGCGCGATTCCATCCTCCCCGTGGTGCAACGGGTGGTGCAGCTGCGTCCCACTGATCCGGTGGCACGCAGCATTCAGTTGCGCGCGCTCGTCACCATCGGGCGCGACGACGAGGCACGCTTGGCGTTCACCTCATGGCGTCGAGCCGCCGGCAATGACGGCGCACCATTCCGCGAGTATGCGCGATTGCTCCTGCAGCAAGGCCGTGCGCAGGCCGCCGACTCGGTACTCGGAGAAGCCGGCCGCCTGCTGGGCTCGGGCGGGGCGCTCTCCGGCGAAGTCGCACAGTTACACGTGGCGCTGGGACGATGGAACGCAGCCGCCGTGGCGTTCCGCGACGCCTTACGCGACGAGCCGTATCTCGAAACGGCGGCCATGTTCGCGCTGAATCGCGCACCGGCGCCGGCCCGCGACTCCATTCGCACGGTGTTGCTCGCCGACCCCGCACTCTTGGCGCCGCGTCGCTTGCTCTCGGCGCTCGAGTTGGCGTGGGGCGAGCCCCGACGCGCCTGGTTCGCGCTGTCGTCGGTGAAGGCCGATGATTCGACCTCGGCTGCGTGGCGCGCCTTCGGTGAACGGGCCGAACTCGCGCAGTCGTGGCTCGTGGCGCGCGATGCGTGGAATGCGGTTTTCGAGAAGCGTGGTGATCTCGAGGCGCAGCAACGGGCCGCGCAAGCCGCCCTCAATGCGGGTGATGCGAACGGCGCGCTACAGCTGGCCTCGCGGAAAGGGCCTGGCACGGATGTGGTTCGCGCCCGTGCACTCCTTCCCATTGAGATTGCCGCCCTCGGCGAGCTCGGTCGCGCTGCAGAAGCGCAGCAACGCATCGACGCGTCGGGCAAGCTGCTCGACGAAACCGCCCGATCGGCCATGACGCGACCGTTGGTAAGCGCGTATCTGCGGGCGGGCGATCTGGCGCGCGCCAAAGAGGCCGTGAAGGGTACGGACCTCGAAGACGACGACGAAACGGCCGGCTGGCTCGCCCTGTACGACGGCGACCTGGCCATGGCGCGTAAGCGGTTGGTGCGTGCGGCAACCCAACGTGGTGAGCTGGTCGACGCCCTCGGGATTCTCGCCCGCACGCGGGTCGATCACTCGCCGGGACTTGGCGCGGCATTTCTCGCCTTGGCCCGTCGTGATTCTGCTGGCGCTGCCGCGCGGTTCATCGCGTTGTCCGACTCCGTCGGACCGGCGGCGCCGGCGCTGCTCACCAAGGCTGCGCGGTTGTCGCCGCGCGCCGGAGCGATGACGCTGTGGGATCGCATCATCGCGACGTGGCCCAAGAGTCCGGAGGCGGCGGAAGCGCTGCTGGCCTCGGCGCGCGTATTGCTGACCGCCGGTGACAAGGCGGGGGCGACCACGCGGCTCGAGACGCTGCTCGTGGACTATCCTACCAGCGCGCTGGCACCACAGGCGCGACGTGAACTCGAACGGATGAAGGGGCAGGTGCCACCTGCCGCGTCGTCGTCCGTCACTCGGTGAGCTCCCGCGGGTACATTTCCTCCATGCGCTCGATCGTTCGTCCGACTCTCTGGAGCCGCGTGATCGCGGCCCTGCTTGTTACCATGGTGTCGCTCACCATGGCGCGCTCGCTTTCGGCCCAGTCGATGCTGCTGCCGATGGACGATAGCCAACGCAATCATCTGAAGGCCTACGGCGTCACGTACCTCGCGCTGAAGAACGGCCAGAAGGCAGAGTGGCTGCTGAACTATCGTGGCGGCTCGTTCCTGCTGCCCGATGCGCCTGATCTGCGTCGCCGTGCGGCGCTCGATGGCGTGAGTATCGAATTGATGACCGATGCGGCCGTGGCCTCCATGCGTGCGGAAGTCGCCGGTGGCAACATGGACGCCGTGGTGCTGGAGCGCGCGCCGAAGATCGCGATTTACCGTCCGGTGGATCAGCCACCCTGGGACGACGCCGTGACGCTGGCGCTCACCTACGCCGGCATCGAGTTCACGTCGGTGTGGGACGATGCCGTGATGCAGGGTGACTTGTCGAAGTACGACTGGGTACACCTGCACCACGAAGACTTCACGGGTCAGTTCAACAAGCTCTATCTCGCCTATCGCGACGCGCCCTGGTTCGTCGCGCAGCGCGAGCGCGACATCGCCATGGCGAAGCGTTTCGGCAAGGCCGATGTCCCCGCGCTCAAGAAGGCGGTGGCCGATAATATCCGCGGCTTCGTCGATCGCGGCGGTTTTCTCTTCGCCATGTGTGGCGCCACTGAATCGCTCGACCTCGCGATCGCCGCGTTCACCGTCGATATCGCCGGGCCGTTCTCCGACGGCACCCCGCCGGCCCCCGACGCCGACGCGCGCATGGATTGGACGCGCGCGCTCGCCTTCACCGGCGCGCACGTGGAGCCGTCGCCGTACATCAACGCGCTCAGCGACATCGACGGGCACCAAGTGAACGTGCCGGCGCGTCGTCAGCCGTTGGGCACCTTCACGCTGTTCGATTTCTCGGCCAAGCTGGATCCGGTGGCCACCATGCTGGTGCAGAATCATCGCTCGCTCGTGGCCGATTTCTACGGTGTGACCACCAGCTTCAATCGGGCCATCATCAAGCCCGGTGTCACGGTGCTCGCCAGCGAAGACGGTGCCCCGTGGAGCAAGTATCTGCATGGTGACTACGGCAAGGGGTCGTGGACGTTCCTCGGCGGTCATGATCCCGAAGACGCGCAGCATGCGATCGGCAGTCCGCCCACCGATCTCTCGCTGCACCCGAACTCGCCCGGTTACCGACTCATCCTGAACAACGTTTTGTTCCCCGCCGCGAAGAAGAAGCCGCGGAAGACGTGACCGGCAAGCGTGTGATGAAGGCTGGCGCGAAGACCCTTGGTGAGACGCGTCTGTCCCCGAAGGCCGCGAGTGCCGTGCGCGTGGCGATCAAACTGGCCGGCGGCAACGAAGTCTGTTTCGTGTGCACGGTCGACGACGAACACTTGATCACGACGGCGCGTGTGGTGTTCCGCGGCGACGTGCGCAGTGTGCTCGCGCTTCCCGGTGTGGCCGAGCGCGGTGAGCTCATGTTGCACAACCATCCGTCGGGGCTGCTCGAACCCAGCGACGCCGATCTCGAAGTGGCGGCGCGCATTCACGGCAATGGCGTTGGTTTCGCGATCGTCGATAATGAGGCCACGCGGGTGTACGTGGTGGCCGAAGTGCCGCGCACCAAGCAGAAGCTGCCCGTGTCGCTGGACGATGTCGACGTCACGCTCGGGCCCTACGGTTTGATCGCGCAGACCATGCAGCAAGCGAGCGGGTCGCGCGACTACGAAGACCGGCCCAGTCAGCGGGCGATGGCGGCGGCCGTGACCGAGACGTTCAATCGAGGTGGCGTGGCGCTGCTCGAGGCCGGCACGGGCGTGGGGAAGTCACTGGGCTATCTCGTCCCTGCGCTGCGCTGGGCAGCCGCGAACGGCGAACGCACAATCGTGTCGACGAACACGATCACGCTGCAGGAGCAGTTGGTGGCCAAGGATCTCCCGTTTCTGCAGCGCGCACTCACCGATCAGAAGGTGCGTTTTGCGCTGTTGAAAGGCTGGCGCAACTATTTGTGTCTCCTGCGTCTGGAGCAGGCGCGCGGGGCAGGGGCGGCGCTGTTCGACGCCGCCGGTGCCGGCGACGTAGAGCAGATCGCCGAATGGGCCGAGAAAACGCAGGACGGCTCGTTGGCCGACTTGCCGACGCCGCCGCGCCCGGATGTGTGGGATGAAGTGGCGGCCGAGCCGGATCTGTGCGGACGGATGAAGTGCTCGTTTTATGACAAGTGCTTCCTGTTCAAGGCGCGCAAGGAAGCGGCCGCCGCCGATGTCGTGGTGGTGAACCATCACTTGCTGTTGTCGGATGTCGCCGTGCGACGTCAGGCGCAGAACTGGGAAGACTCGGCGGTGCTGCCGGCGTATAAGCGGCTCGTGATCGACGAAGGACATCATCTCGAAGATGCGGCCGCGTCTCATCTGGGAAGTTCGATCACGCGTCGTGCACTCGCGCGGTTGTTCAACCGGCTCGAGCGGCGCGGGAAGGGCCTGCTGCCGGCGCTCGCCGCGAAGCTGGGCGGCTTCAGCGATTTGCACAGCGTGGCCAGTCTCGACCTCGTGCAACAGCGCATGGTGTCGAGCGCCGCCACCGCACGCGATCGTACGCAGCTGTTGTTCGAATTGCTGTCGGCGGTCCTGGAGGGCACGGGTGCGCCCATTCTGCGTCTCACCGACGAGTTTCAGCAGCATGCGCTCTGGATCAATGGCATTGAAGACACGCTGGCCGACTTGC
>JBBQAK010000388.1:0-3852 GCA_038316215.1 Gemmatimonadales bacterium
TCGATCGAGCTCGACGTCCAGAACACCGAGAACCCGCCCAGCGCCGTGGCGTAGGGCGTGAAGGTTCCGGTAGGGCCCAGTAACTGCGGACCGGTCACGACCGATACGATGTTGCTGGTGGTGCGCAGGTTGAGCTGAATCAACCCACCTGTTCCACTTAGAGGAATGCGCCGAGTCGAGTTCCCGTAGGTTAGAAACGAGACGTCGCCACGAAGATTCGTGATGGAGTTCGGGTCGAGGCGCACAAGAACGTAGCCGCCAACGCCGAAGCCGTTGCCCGTATTCTGGCCGAGTTCACCCTTCGGCTCGGAGACCTGGAGATGGACGCCGATGGATCCGCGACCGGACGGCGCTCCGCCCTCGGCGTTTGTCTGCGCGCTGGCCGGACTGGCGCTGAGGGCAGCGACGAGCGCCGAAAGGAGCGCTCTCGCGGCGGTTGAGGAACCAATGGAAACGCGAAGCATGGATTTGCGCGTTAGTCGTAGAACACGGAGGTCATTGACCTGGTCGCCGAGTGCGATCCTGTCGTGGTCAGCCATACGCCGCTGCCGGCCGAAAGTGTCATGCGTCGGTCTCGGCGACTGCGCGGCACGAGGGTTTCGCACGGCTGCCGCTTGAATCCCGACTAGACCTTTCGTATTTGTTAAGGCTATGATTGCTGCGCTTCGTCCCCTTTGGCTGCTTCACTTCGCTCTGGCCGTCGCGGCCATGGTGGGCGTGTTGCGCGCCGGTGCGTCGGCAGGCGATCAGATGGCACCGTCCGTCCGGATAGCGATGGCCGGCTGGATCGCGCCGTCGGCGGGCGATCGGGCGCGCGCGGCGAGCCACGACGCGCCGATCGACCGCGCGTCAACGAGAGTGGCGCCCGCCACGCGCTCTACGTGGCAGCGCAGCAGCCGCCGTACGCAGCGTACGGCGTCATCGCAGCTCACCGGCGCCGCACGTGCGTCAGGCACCGCGTTCGGCACGGCACCGGCGCGTCGGATTGGCGCCCAGTTGTCATTGCGCCTCGACCGTGTTCGTCTTAATGGACGACTGCACGCTGCGCCGACTCGGGCGCCACCAACCGACTGCTGACTTCCCGCGGTACCAGCGGCATCCCCGCCGTGGTACCCGTTGTACTTCCAGCTACAGGAGTACGGGCACTCAGGCCCGTCTCCGATCGCGTTCGCCCGCCTCGCACCAGTTGAGGCGGGGACGCTCTTGCTCATAGATCCCTCGATTGCGACATGTCGGCTCAAGCAACCCGTGTCAATCAGTTGGTCACCGCCGCGCTCGGGCTCGACGTCGAGCAGGCACGCTGGCGGGCGCTGACGCGTCAGGTCTCCCCGAGTGATCCCCTGCCGACCCGCATCCGCTCCATCGGCGGGGCGGTCGACGTCGGCTATCTCGACCGGCAGATCTCCCGCGACACGCTCCGACTCGCGATCGCCGAACGCACCGTTCCCATCGTCCTGATGGACCTGCGCAACGACGACGCCATCGTGCTGTGCCTGAACGAGGACGATGCGGTGCAGGCGTTACTCGTCTCGCGCGATGGCGACGAGGTCACTATCGCGGGACAGAACGAGGCGCTGACGGAGGCCCTCATCGCACGTCTCGGTTCAGGGGGCGTATTGAACGCGCTGGCGCCGATGGCGCTGCGACCGGCCAACAGCGCGACCGCCAATGCCTCTCCACACAGCCCACTTGGCCACGCCATCCAGGCGGAGGAGCACGAGCCGCGAAGCCCGGTCGATCGCACGCTGGCGCTTTTTGCGCGAGAGCGTCGCGAGATCATCACCGTGTTCTTCTACGCGACCCTGTCCGGTGCCTTGAGCCTGATTCTTCCGCTCGCCGTCGGCGGCATCGTGCAGATCGTGCAGGGGCGGTTGTACTTGCAGCCGGTGATCGTGCTCATCTCCTTCGTCGTGCTCGGTACGATCGTGGCCGGCGTCCTACAAATCGGCATTCTGAAGGTCGTGGAGCGGATCCAGCAGCGCGTCTTCGCCCGCATGGCGCTCGAGTTCGCGTTTCGCATTCCACGGCTGCGCTATGCGGCGTCGCTGGAGTCGAATCTCCCCGAGCAAATGAACCGACTGTTCGAAGCGATCGCGATTCAGAAGGGCGTGTCGAAGCTGCTGCTCGATGTACCGACCGCGCTGCTCACCATCGTGTTCAGCCTGCTCCTGCTCACGTTGTACAGCCCGTGGTTCTCCGTCTTCGCGATTGCGGTCACGACGGCGCTCTGGCTCATCTTCCGCTGGTCCGGCCCGGAAGGTCTCGAGACGTCGATCGTGGAGTCGAAGTACAAGTACAAGGCCGTGCACTGGCTCGAGGAAATCGCCCGCGCGTTTCACGCGTTCAAGTACGCCGGCGATTCCACGCTGCCCGTGGAGCGCATGGACGATGTCGTCACGGGCTATCTGAAATACCGACGCAAACACTTTGCGGTGCTGGTGAAGCAGACCGTCGCCCTGATCGGCTTCAAGACGTTCATCACGGCCGCCGTCCTGATCATTGGCGCCACACTGGTACAGACCAACCGGCTCCTGCTCGGCCAGTTCGTGGCCGCAGAAGTAGTCATCGTGACCGTCCTCGCCGGTGTCGAGAAGCTGATTACCAGTCTTGCCACGGTGTACGACTTGCTCACCAGTGTCGACAAGGCGGGTCACGTGGTGGATCTGCCACTCGAAGCGCGCGGCGGGCTCGCGCCGGTCCACGTGCCGGGGGTGGGCATCTCGATCGAGACCACAGGTCTCCGCTACCGCTATCCATCGGCGCGTTCGGCCAGCGTCGACGGCGTCACCCTGCAGATCGCGCCAGGCGAACGTGTCGCACTCATGGGCTCTGACGGATCCGGTCGATCCACACTGCTCAAGCTGCTTGGCGGCCTGATCGACGACTACGATGGCACCGTCCGGTTCGACGGCGTCACCTTGCGCGACCTCGACCGGCCCGCCCTGCGCGCTCGCATCGGGCAGATGCTCTCGTGGACCGACCTCTTCGACGGAACGGTCGAGGAGAACGTGAGCGTGGGCCGTACGCACATTACGCCGCGCGATGTGCGCGACGCGCTCGACGACCTCGCGCTCACCGACGACATCCAACAGCTGCCGAACGGCATTCAGACCGAGCTGACGAACGGTGGACGGAGCCTACCTGCCCACTTGGCGAGCAAGCTCCTGGTGGCACAGGGCATGGTGGGTCGCCCTCGACTGGTCGTGCTTGACGACTTTTTCCAGAATCTCGAGACCGCGTCGCGCACGCTCATCATCAAGTTGCTGACCGATCGGAGCCGGCCGTGGACGGTAATTGCCGTTTCACACGATCCGCAGCTGCTCGCGGCATTCGACCGGGTACTCCTCGTGGATCAGGGTAAGATCGTGCGAGAAGGACCGTTCAGCGTGCTGCGCGACGATGAGATGTGCCGCAATCTGCTGCACGACACGCCCATGACCACGGGAGCCTGAGCACCATGGCCTCGACCGATCTCGATATCGAACGCGAACTCAAGCACCTGCCGCTGGAGACCACGGCACTCTTGGGTACCGCAAACACCAGCCGCATTGTGTCGCGATGGCTGTTGGGGATTCTCATCACCCTCTTCCTCGTGCTCTTCCTCCCCTGGCAGCAGAGCGTTCGCGGCGAGGGCACGATCACGGCACTCAATCCGTCTGATCGTCCACAGGAGCTGCCGGCGCGGATCGATGGCCGCATCGAAGAGTGGTACGTACAGGAAGGCCAATATGTGGAGAAGGGGGACAGCATCGTCCGCATCTCCGAGATCAAGGAAGAGTACCTGAACCCGAACGTGCTGCCGCTCACGGCGCAGCAACAGTCGGCGAAGGAATCGGCGATCGGCGAGAAGCA
>JBBQAK010000287.1:0-5133 GCA_038316215.1 Gemmatimonadales bacterium
GCTCGGATCGCCGACTCATGGAACGCAAGACTGCGCACGATTTCGATCAGGAACTCCTCATCCTGTTTGACGCCTACGTCCACGGCGGCATCGATCGCCGTACGTTCCTCGATAAGGCGTCGAAGTTCGCGGTGGGTGGCGTCACGGCACTCATGCTGCTCGATCAACTGAGCCCGAAGTTCCTCGAGGCGCAGGTCATCAAGCCTGATGACAATCGCCTGCAGTCGCAGTACGTAGAGTATGCCTCACCCAAGGGCTACGGAACGATGCGCGGCTATCTGGCGCGCCCCGCTCGCGGCGGCAAGGCGCCAGGCATTCTCGTCATTCATGAGAATCGCGGCCTCAACCCGCACATCGAAGACATCACACGGCGGCTCGCCATCGACGGCTTCGTCGCGTTCGCTCCCGACGCCCTGTTTCCACTCGGGGGCTATCCGGGTGACGAAGAAAAGGCCCGCGAAGTGTTCCCCAAGCTCGACCAGTCGAAGACTCGCGAGGACTTCATCGCGGCCGCGCGCGTGCTCACGGCGCGCCCCGAATGCACCGGCAAGATCGGCGCCGTCGGATTCTGCTACGGCGGCGGCATGGTCAACTTCCTCGCCACGCAACTTGGCGCAGACCTCTCAGCGGGTGTCGCCTTCTACGGCTCGTCGCCCGACCTCGCGGACGTGCCCAACATCACGGCACCGCTGATGATTCAGTCTGCGGAGAACGACCCGCGCATCAACGCCAGCTGGCCCGACTTCGAGACCGCGCTCAAGACAGCCGGTGTGAAGTACGAGCGGCATCTGTATGCAGGGACGCAGCACGGCTTCAACAATGACACCACCCCGCGCTACGATGCGAGCGCGGCCAAGCTGGCGTGGGAACGAACCGTGGCGTTCTTCCGGTCGCACGTGAAATAACGTGCGATTGGAGCGCGTACGCGCGCCCTATTTCTTCGCCTGCAGCACCCGCGTCAGGAGCGACTCCCACACCCCATCAAGCTTTTCGATGGCGTCCGTGTCCACCGACGCCGGGTCCAGTCGGTTCGACAGACGACGTCGGTTCCGATGGTACGCCTTTTCGTATCGCGTTTCCGCCTGCTCACTGGGTAGGTTCTTGGCGTACCACCCGGCCACGACCGCCAACGTGGCTTCGTTCCACTCGGATGCCGGGAGCGAGAGGTCCTCGTACTTGAGAACGAGTTCCCACTCGAGGGAACGGTGCTCACCGGTGAATGAACCTTGATCGGCCATCGAGCGGCTCCTCTTCTGGGCAATGGGGAAAGCCGTGCCCGACGCCAACTGCGCGGACTATTATGTAACTTAGCGACTGGCACGGCCACCCGGTGCCATCGCGTACATGTCTGGACCGATCCATGCGGTTGAATTGCTGCGCTCGTCCCGTCGGCCTGCGCTTCAGCTCGCCGTGAGGTCTTCACCGTACTCAAGGAACTCTTATGCCATTGACCACGAAGCAACTGCAACACCTCGAAAAGCGCCTCCATGAGGAACGCACCCGCCTCCTGGAGCAGTTGCAGGACTTCACCGAGGAAGAATCGTCCGAGGACAGCCAGGATCTCGCCGGAGATCTCTCCAAGTTTCCCACCCATCCGGCGGATCTTGGCACCGATGTGGCCAACGAGGAGCTGGAAGCGTCCGTCTCCACCCGTCGCTCGGCGGAGATCGCGGAAATCGACGCCGCACTGGAACGGCTGGCCACATCGCCGGAGACGTTCGGACTCGACGAGCAGTCGGGCGAGGAGATCCCCTTCGCGCGACTCGACATTATCCCATACGCGCGCGCCAACGTGCCCGCGTAGCGAGAGTCGTCCGTCACGCGGATTGGCGACTGCCGCAGCGTTCAGCCCGCCTTGCGGATGTCCGTGAGGGACGCGTTTCTTAGCAGGTCACCAATCGCTTCCCCTCACGCACCAACAGAACATGGCCACCGAGCACACGCCCAGCCGTAACGAAGAGGAATATTTCGCCCGCATCGACGCCGACCTGCGCAAGGAACTGCGCGCCAAGGCTGACGCCGAACGTGCGGCGCAGGTCGCCGCCGAGCGCAACAAATGTCCGCGCGACGGCACGCCGCTGGTGCCGCGCGAGTCGCACCATGTCATCATCGATACGTGTCCCACCTGCGACGGGATCTGGCTCGACAAAGGCGAACTCGAGATTCTCGCCAAGGGACAGATCGAGCATACCGGCTTCGTTGGAAATCTGCTGAACATTTTCAAGTAAGAGGCCGCCCATGTCGCTTCGTCTTCGTCCGTCTGCCTTTGTCGGTGCGGCGCGCGTGGCCGCGCCGTTGCTGGTGCTGTCGCTCTCGCCGTCGTTCGCGTTCGCGCAGTCCAAGGGACTCGACGAAAGCGATATCATGCGTCTCAAATCGGTCGGCGGCGTGGCCATGGCGCCCGACGGCGCGCGCGTGCTCTACGCGATCAGCGCGTGGGAGCATCCGAACGCCAAGGGCGACACGGCGCTCGGTGACAAACACGAACGTCGCTCGCATGTGTTCATGGTGCCCGCTGCCGGTGGCGCGCCGCGGCAGCTCACGTTTGGTGAGCGCGGCGAAAGCCAAGCGCAGTGGTCACCCGATGGCCGCACGATTTCCTTTGTGACGGCACGCGGCATGGGTACCGGCGAGGATGCGCCGAAGCCGCAGGTGTGGCTCTTGCCAGCTGATGGCGGCGAGTCGCGTCAACTCACCACGGTGCGTGACGGCGTGTCGTCGTACGTGTGGTCGCCCGATGGATCCCGTATCGCCATCGTGACCACCGATACACTGACGCGCGAACAGGAAGCGAAGGTCCGCCGTCGTGACGATCCCAAGGTGTACGAAGACGATTTTCGACTGAATCACATCTGGGTGGTCGACGTGGCGTCGGGCAAGGCCACCAAGGTCACATCCGGTGCGTACACGGTGGGCGGAGTGCCGAACTGGTCGCCGGATGGCCGGAAGCTGGGCTTCCGCGCGTCCCCGACGCCGATGATCCGTGATGAACGTGGCAACGCCTATGTGGTCGATGTCGCGTCGCTCGCCCTCGATGCGATCACGACGACCAACGATGCCGAATCGGCGCCGATGTTCTCGCCTGACGGCAAGACGCTGGCGTTTACGATGCTGCCGCACGAGATGGCGCCGCACAAGGACGGCATCATGCCGCGCACGCTACGGAATGCCCGTCTGGTCACCTTCGACATCGCCACGCGCACGGTGACCAATCATGCCCGCGCTGATTTCGACGTGAGCCCGGCCGCGCCGCGCTGGTCACCCGACGGCAAGCAACTCTGGTTCACCGCCAGCGATCGTGTGTGGAACTCGCTGTATGCCTACGATGTGGCGAGCAAACGCTACAGCAAGCGCACCAAGGACGTGCTGGTACAGGGGCTCTCGCCCAGCAGCGATGGCGCCAAGCTCGCCATGGTGCTCGACACGCCTGACATGCCGGGCGAAGTGTACGTGCTGAATGGCGGTGCTGCACCCACGCGCATCACGACGACCAACGGCTGGCTCAGCGAGCGCGCGCTCGGTACCTCGCGCGTGATCACCTGGAAGTCGAAGGATGGTCGTGAAGTGGAAGGCGTGCTGTTGCTGCCCGTTGGGTATACCGAGGGCTCGCGCGTACCACTGGTCGTGTCCGCGCACGGCGGACCGACCGGTGCGCACACCAACGGATTCAAGGCGGGCACCAGCCCCGGACAGACGTACGCCGCGCGCGGCTGGGCGGTGCTGTATCCCAATCCGCGTGGCTCCACCGGCTACGGTGAATGGTGGATGCACGCCAACACCGGTGACTGGGGCGGCGGGGATTACCGCGACATCATGACCGGTGTCGACGATCTCGTGAAGCGCGGCATCGCCGACTCCACACGCATGGCGTTCGAAGGCTGGAGCTACGGTGGCTACATGACGTCGTGGGTGGTGTCGCAAACGGGGCGCTTCAAGGCCGCGATGATGGGTGCCGGATTGCCGTCGCTGCTGTCGATGGCCGGCACGACGGATATTCCGGGCTACATCAACACGTTCTTCGGCGACCCGCAGTACGACGGCTCCATCGTCAATGCGAACATCCGGAAGTACCTCGAGCGCTCGGGCATCAGCTACAGCGACAAAGTCACCACGCCGTTGCTGATTCTGCACGGCGGCAACGACGAGCGCGTGCCGATTGGGCAGCCGATGGAGTTCTATCGCGCGCTCAAGGATCGCGGCAAAACGACTGAGCTGGTGTTCTATCCGCGCGAAGGGCACGGCTTCACCGAGTATTACCACCAGATGGATCGTATGAAGCGTGAGTATGAATGGCTGGCGCGCTTCACGCTCGGCACCAGCGTGAAGTCCGCGATGTAATGGCATGCGGTAGCGCGCATGCGGGAACGCATGCGGGAACGCAGCACGCGGGAACGTAGGCGCGGCGGGCGGGTTGATCTGGTGTGACCACACCAGACCAAGTCGCCCGTCGTCCGTTCCTGACCGCCGAGTGGCGGTATCTCGTGATGCTGAACTACGAGATCCCGCCGTCCGTGCTCGAGCCGCTCGTGCCCAAGCACACGGTACTCGATCTGTTCGAGGGGCACGCCCTGGCGAGCATCGTGGGCTTTCGCTTTTTGGATACCCGCGTGCTCGGCATCCCGGTGCCGTTTCACCGTGATTTCGAGGAAGTGAATCTGCGCTTCTACGTGAAGCGCCCGATGTCCGATGGGTCGGTCCGCCGTGGGGTGGTGTTCGTGCGCGAGCTCGTACCTCGTGCCGCGATCGCCTACACCGCGCGACTCTTTTACAACGAACCGTACACGGCTCTGCCGATGCACAGCCGCGTTCCGCCTGCCCTCATGGCATCGCCCGGGCGTCTGATGTACGGATGGTTCGACAATGCGCAGTATCAGCAGGTCAGTGTGACCGCCACGGGCAAGCCGCACCCGTTGGTGCCCGGGTCGGAGCCCGAGTTCATCGCCGAGCACTATTGGGGGTACACACCGCAGCGGGACGGCAGCACGGTGGAATACCAGGTCGCGCATCCGTCGTGGCGGGTGTGGCAGGCTGAGGCCCCGTCATTTGAGGCCGATGTGCGCAGCTTGTACGGGGACGCGTTCGTGGCGCCGCTGTCGGCCGCGCCGCGCTCGATGTTCGTGGCGGAAGGATCGC
>JBBQAK010000476.1:0-2256 GCA_038316215.1 Gemmatimonadales bacterium
GATCGCGTTGCGGCGGGTCAGTACACCGACCACGCCGATTACAAACAGAATCGCCGAGACAATCAGCGCTTCGGAGATCATAGTCGCACCCGCTTCTTGGCCAGCAGGACGGCGCCGATGACCGCCACCAGCAGGACGAGACTGGTTAATTCGAAAGCCACGAGATAGTCGGTGAAAAGCGAAGCGGCGACGTCTTCGACGACGTTATCCATCGCCGGAGCCAGCGCCATGCGCGGAATCGTCTGACGCTGTACGACCAGCAGATTCGCCAGGAGCGCGAGACCGACCATCCCAGCCCCAAGGCGAGAGCCAAGCGACCGCATGTCGGACAATTCACTGCGTCCAAGGTTGAGCAGCATGACGACGAACACGAACACGACCATGATCGCGCCGGCGTACACGAGCACCTGAATCACGCCGACGAACGGCGCGTCGAGCATGACGTACAGGCCGGACAGCGCAAACATCACGTTGACCAACCACAACGCGGCCGGCACCGGATTCTTGCGCGTCACGAATAGCAACGCCGACGCGATGGCGAGCAGCGAGAATAGATAGAACTGGAACTCGTAGAAGGCGTTCATTCGCCCTTCGGGTCGGCGGGATCCCAGAGTTCGCTCACCGGATGCGTCTGAGCCATGAGGCGTTCGAGGTCGTACACGAACGAGGCGCGGTCGAATTCGGCGTTCTCGTAGTGCCGACCGAGATGGATCGCCTCCTCCGGGCACACTTCCTGACAAAAGCCGCAGAAGATGCAGCGAAACTCATCGATCTCGAACACGAGCGGATAGCGATTGCCCTGTTCGTCCTCACCGGGCGTGAGCTTGATGCAATTGGCCGGGCACACCGTTGGGCACAGACCGCAGGCGACACACTTCGCCTTACCGTCCTCGGTCGTGAGCATGCGATGCGTGCCGCGCCAGCGCGGCGACAGATCCCATTTCGTTTCCGGATATTGCATCGTGACCTTATGCGGATCGACCAAGTGCTTGAGCGTCGTCGCCATCCCCTTCAACGTCGCCCGCACGTAACTCACGCGCTCGAGCGGCCGATGCATGACCTTGATCCCGATGGCCATCAGTCGCCTCCTTCAGCGATGAACGTGGACGTAACGGGTAACGCCGTGATCGTCGGCACCGCCGCCGCCGCGCTCACGGACGGGCGCTGCGTGGCCAGTTGGCGACGCGACAGGTCAAGTCCCCGGGCGCGTAGGCGCGCGAGATCCGTCGGCCCGACTCGCGCACTGGACGGACTGATCAACTTGCCCTTGTCCAGCCAGGCGAGCAGGACAGCGATGATCACGATGTTCATTCCGAGCAACGCCAACGAGAACATCGGTCCACGCACGACGCCCAGCATATCAAGCCCCAGCGTGGCCGCGGCGATGACGACGATGTAACCCAACGCGATCGGCAGCATCACGCTCCACCCGAGGGCCATGAGCTGGTCATAGCGGAAACGCGGGACCGTCCAGCGCACCCACATGAAGACAAACAGGAAGAAGCCCGTCTTGATGGCGAACATGGACATCGTGGCCAGCGTCTTGAGGAGGCTGTACGCTCCGACATTGTCCCACTGCGTGAACGGGATGTCCCAGCCGCCGAAGAACAGTGTCGCGGTCAGCCCGCTCACCGTCGCCATATTCGCATACTCGGCGATGAAGAACATTGAGAACTTCATCCCGCTGTACTCGGTATGGTATCCGGCCACCAGTTCCGATTCCGCTTCCGGCAAATCGAAGGGCAGTCGGTTTGTTTCGGCAAACGCCGCCACCAGAAACGTGAACCACGCGACCGTCAGCGACAGCACGTTCCACCCCATGTGCGACTGCTGCTGCACAATGGTGGTGAGCGACACGTTACCGGCGAGCAGGATCACCGGAATCGTCGACATCCCCATGGCGATTTCGTACGAGATCATCTGCGCACTCGAACGGAGTCCACCGAGCAAGGCATACTTGTTGTTCGACGACCAGCCGGCGAGCACGATGCCGTACACGCCGAGCGAAGAAATCGCGAGAATGAAGAGGAAGCCCACCGGCAACGGTGCGACGGCCATGTCGATCAATCCCCACGGCGTCGGCAGCGAGGAGGCGATCGGCAACACGGCCCACGTGAGCATCGCGGGAATGAAGGCCAGCGCAGGCGCAATGAGAAAGAGCCACCGATCCGCCTCAGCCGGGTTCGTCTCTTCCTTCATGAAGTTCTTGATGCCGTCGGCGACGGGCTGCAAAATGCCGCCGGGCCCTGCGCGATT